>NZ_JACJQM010000100.1:0-17208 GCF_014696655.1 Nostoc sp. FACHB-888
AAGCGCCAACGTATGGGATCGGTTTTGCGAGTGGATCACCAGCACCAACAACCGTTTATATATCGGTTGGTTCGGCGTACTAATGATCCCCACCCTGCTAGCCGCTACCGCCTGCTTCGTAATCGCCTTCATCGCCGCACCTCCAGTAGACATCGATGGTATCCGTGAACCTGTTGCAGGTTCCTTAATTTACGGAAACAACATCATCTCTGGTGCAGTAGTACCTTCCTCCAACGCAATCGGTTTGCACTTCTACCCAATTTGGGAAGCAGCATCACTTGATGAGTGGCTATACAACGGTGGCCCTTACCAATTGGTAGTATTCCACTTCTTGATTGGCGTATTCTGCTACTTGGGTCGTGAATGGGAACTATCCTACCGCTTAGGTATGCGTCCTTGGATTGCTATTGCTTACAGCGCACCAGTAGCAGCAGCAACCGCAGTATTCTTGGTATACCCCATCGGACAAGGATCATTCTCTGATGGTATGCCTTTGGGTATCTCCGGAACCTTCAACTTCATGATCGTGTTCCAAGCAGAACACAACATCTTGATGCACCCCTTCCACCAACTAGGTGTAGCAGGTGTATTTGGTGGAAGCTTGTTCTCCGCAATGCACGGTTCATTGGTAACAAGTTCACTAGTTCGTGAAACCACCGAAACCGAATCACAAAACTACGGTTACAAATTCGGTCAAGAAGAAGAAACCTACAACATCGTTGCAGCCCACGGCTACTTCGGTCGTCTAATCTTCCAATACGCTTCTTTCAACAACAGCCGTTCACTGCACTTCTTCTTAGCAGCATGGCCTGTAATTGGTATCTGGTTCACCGCCTTGGGTGTAAGCACAATGGCGTTCAACTTGAACGGTTTCAACTTCAACCAATCAATCATTGATTCAAGCGGTCGCGTGATCAGCACTTGGGCTGATGTAATCAACCGGGCTAACCTGGGTATGGAAGTAATGCACGAGCGTAACGCTCACAACTTCCCCTTAGATTTGGCTGCTGGTGATGTTGCTCCTGTGGCAATGAGCGCTCCTGCTATCAACGGTTAATTCTGAAGTTTCGCTCTTATTAAAAAGCGCTCTCCCAAAAGGGAGGGCGCTTTTTAGTATTAATGATAATAACAATGAAATAGTGATGATAACGCTTTTAGCTCATCACCACTCATGTCATGGCATAGGATGAAAAAGAAGATCGGGTAAAAAATAGTTAAAAACCGCCCAAGTAGAGAAGGCAACTGATATAGAAATAACGGCAAGAACAGGAGCAAGAGAAAGGTACTTAACGAAATAGTCCTTTTGGTCGTTTGATTTTTGCATATAGCACTCTCTAAAGAATTTAAGAATTAAGTTGAAGTTAGCGTTGCGTTTGGAAACTCCTATTCTATATAGAATTCCAAGTTCAAGTTTTTGCTACAATCTCAATAATAAGAATTAATATTTCACTATGCCTCTAACCAAAGACTCGATAAATATTAAATTAATTAGTAATCTGAAATACAAAAAATATCTGTTATTACTTCAGGAAATTTAGATAAACTTAGTTAGAGGCTTGGCTCAAAGAGAAGAGTATTGATACCTTGGTCATCTCTGAATATATGAATCAGATGTGTTTTTATATAACTGCTGCGACATCATTAAATCCTATTTGCTCTGCTTCAAGGCCCTGTAGAGGTGCTATTCCCGGATTGTTAGAACCAGAATGTTTGCAGTGCTGATATCCCCAACTTCTTTAAAAAGTCGGGGATATTGTTGTTTATGAGTATTTTAATGTTAGTCTACTATCGGTGTAAGATAATGCACGATCGCTTCTGCTGTTGGCAAATTAGTTGCTAGTAAAACTTGATTAATAGTGCATAACCTGATCAGCGCTTCTTCATTTGCTTGACCAAGCTGTGGTTGCAGCAAATCTCTCAGAAAAATAACTGCTAAAATTTCACCTGCTCCAACTAATGAAGCAATTGTTTGATATCCTCCAGAAGTTGGTGCTGGGGTTTGTTGACTAATAGTTATCCCTGCTTGTTGCTGTAAGATTTCGCTAACAGATGGCCAGGTAATTGTAAAGCTCTGTGAGAAAAATTCTTGATGCTGAGAAACAAATTCAGCAAGTTCTGATTTTTTGCTTTCGTGAGCGATGAGTACTATGTTTCTTTCAATAATCACTTGCGGAGGCTCACTTACATTTGTTTCTTCTGGAGTTTCATCAGATTGAGTTGCTTCTACTTCAGAAACCTCTTCAAGAGTTAGATTTATGCTCTCCGTCGCTCCACTTTCTATTGTTTCCAAAGATTGGATATCAGCTAAGTCAGAGACTTCACTTACTGGAACATCATCAACATCTACACTGACTTCTTCAGTACTTGCGTTGCTCAAATCTTCCTCAACGGTATTATCATGCTCTGTCAATGCTTCAGAAACTTCGCTTCCTGTTTCATCAACAGCAAAACTAGGTTCTACTTCGTCAACTTCTGCGCTATTTTCTGCTGTCAATGACGTATCCAAAGTTACCAATCTCTCATGGAGATTCTGTGTAACTTCGGTTAATGTTTCTTGCGGTTGAATGCCCTCGTCTTCATAAGCTTCGTTGACAAATTCGCCAAACTTTGCACTAACTTCTTCCGCAACTGGTGTATCTAAATTTACTACTTCACTTTCATTATAAGTAGCTTCTGGAGCGATACTCTCCTCCTCAGATACCTGATGGAAAATATCACGCGGCTGCACGAAGGTGACTTCTGCTTCTAGTGCTGCTTCAAATGCATCCTCATGGGAAGTAGATTCTGAAATGGCGCTCTGTGCGGGAACTTCGCCGAAAATATCACGCGGCTGTACAAAGGTGACTTCTGCTTCTAGTGCTGCTTCAAATGCATCCTCATCGGAAGTAGCTTCGGGAATGGCACTTGTATCACGCTGCTGTACGAAGGTAGATTCTGCTTTTAGTGCTGCTGCAAAGTCTGCATCTTCATCGGAGGTAGCTTCGGGAAGAAAACTTTCCTCTTCAGGAGTTTCAATGATGTTTTCAGGCGCAGCGATCGCATCATCAGCTACAGTAAAAGAAACTTCTAAGGCTTCGCTGACTTCTGGAACTTCTACTTCCTCAACATCTGCGCTGACTTCTGCTGCAACTGATGTTCCGAAATCCACAACTTCATTACTAACATCGTGTGGAACTTCGCTAACAGCTTCTGGTGACTGAATGATATTTTCAGGGGTGCTTACCTCAACAACTGAGATAACATCATCAGGTTGAGTAGAAATTTCTGAGATTTCGCTGGTTTCTAGGGAAACAACATTAAGTTCAAGTGTTTCTAGTTCTTGGTTAATTGGCGCTGAAACTTCGTTGGCTACCTCTAGTGCTGGATTAGCAGGGTTGGCAACGCTGACATTTTCAGGCGATCGCGTCCGAGAAAACAATGAAGGGTCTATAATTCTAAATACTGTCTCTGGTTGCTCATAGACGGGAGCAACAGCTTCCAAAATCAAAACGTAATCTGCAATCCTGATAACGTCTCCATCGCTCAAAGAATATAATCGATCTTTTTCAGCCTGTTTCCCGTTGAATATTGAACCATTTCTACTGCCAAGATCAGAGAAGTAGTAATTTCCACCTTTAACAAAAAACTTAGCATGTACCCGACTGATATCAGGGCTGTCTAGAAGTAAATCAGAATCAGGAGAACGGCCTATTAGCCATTCTCCTCTTGTTGTACTTTCTGGGGTAAGGTCAACTTCATTTACTTCACTTAGATTTGGTGAGTAGCTAACTTTTACTTTCATATTAATTTTTGGTTAATTTTATTGATTTCTGCCACCCAGCGCTGACGGGTAGCGTGTTCTAAATTTAAAATATCATCTTGTGACCAGTGGAAATGATAAGCAATAAATGCTACCTCCTCATACAAAGTATCAGAGGGGTAGCTTACGGCTCCCCCGCTAGTTCTAGCTCCACTGAAAATTGAGTATTGCATTGGGGACATTGTGTCGGAATGTGTACATTTCCTTGCTGATTGATTCGATTGTAAAATTCTCGGAGATAGGCAATGTCATGCAGGAGCAGTTCTTCGAGTAAATCGGGGCTAACAGAGTTGAGACTGCCTAAGCGAGTAATAACCCGTGCAAGCATCACCAATACGCCATAAGCGGGATTTTCCTGAACTCTGCGTTCTTGTTGCACCAAAATTTCATCTTTAGCGGTGGCTAAACGCATCACCCCATGACGATGTATTCGCTGTTTACTATCACTCAACCCTCTAGGAAGAGTAAAGGCAAATTCTGTGCAGAGAGTATCCTTTTGACGGCGCATAGGTAATTTATTTTGGGAATTGGGCATTGAGAATTGGGCATAGGGCATAAGGTATAGGGCATTGGAAAAAGAATTCTTATAGCTCCTAAACTCCTAACTCTTAACTCCTAATTCCTAACTACCCATTCCCCATTCCCCAATTTAATTGTGAAGAAGTGCTTCGGGAGAATTTGCTGTATCTTCTGGTATAGAAGTTTCGACTTCCAATCCATTGATTCGCCGATAAAAATCTTGAAGGTAATTTAAATCTTGGGCAAAAAAGTTTTCCACTATTGCAGGAGTCACTTCTGATAAAGCACCCAAGTGGGTAATCACTCGCGCCAAGATAATAATTGTGGCATAAACGGGATTCGCTTTAACGCGGGGATCACGCAAGGGTGCAATCTCGTCTATCGCCGTTGATAGCCGCATTACACCTTTGCGGTGGAGGTTGCCTTCAGAGTCTAGATACCCCTTAGGCAGTGTAAATTCAAACTCTGTGGGAAACATACTTCTCCTAATTACTTCACGCGTTTAAATTCCTCAAAAGCAACCTCCACTTCCTCAATTTCGATGTCATGGCTACGGGCGTTGACATCGGCAATTTTGTAACTTGTAGGCCAAGCACCAGCTAATTCAAATCTAGCTACTTCTTGATTTGCCTGATTATAAATAGATAAAGCAACCAGTCTACGTTGTTGAGACCAATTACCCTTTTCCACTTTTTCAAACCAGTTCCAAAAATCCATAGAGTTGGTAGTACCTCTACGCAGAGTAAGATTACCACTCTTCGGATTGCTAGGAAGCTTAGTTATCACTACCTGACCTTTTGACTGCCCTTGTGTACCCCAGGTTTGAGAAGTGACTTCAGAAATTTCAATTACCTCTTGTGTTCTTTTGAAGCCTTGACACTCCAAAAAGAAACAATTGGCATCATTTTGACCTTCTAGTGTCAGTTCTAAATAGAACCGATGGGCTGTAAGAACTTCTGGAATTCGGCTGGCGGATTGTACCACTGTTAATTACTGCAAATGTTAATTATTTGATTCGTTTAATTCCTTCGTGAACCAATTCAATGGTTTCATTCGCCATATCACCACCAGACGCACTTAAGGTAGGGCCAGTGTATTTACAGGGATAACAATTGACAATATTCCAGCGTGCCTTTTCAGAGCCTTGTTGGTCATAAGCAACCACCGAACCAGTCTTACGATTCTGTGACCACTTCCGAGGATCACCCATATCTTCGTTACAGTCTTGATACCATTTATAAAGGTCTATATCATCAGTGGCGATGACTTTTACTGTGATGTTGGTAAACTTAACAACCGTTGGTGTAGCTTGACGCATTAGTTTAGCGCCCTTAGATGAACCGTGAACTTCTTGCGCTGGAGTATTTTCAACACCTAGTCCACTAATCTCTTTAATGAATTTATCTGTAATTCCATCAGCCTCGAAGTAAAATTTACAAGAGGTTAAAAATTCGCCTGCCATACTTTTAGACTCCTTTATGTGTAATTAATTTGGGGAATGGAAAGTGGGGGATGGGGAATGGAGAGCAGGGGGAGCAGAGGAAGAAGAACATATTGATGATTGACCAATGCCCAATGCCCCATACCCTATTCGCTATCTTCAATACCATTCCATTGACTGATGCGGAAAACAACAAATTCAGCAGGTCTAACGGGACAAACACCAACTTCGATATATAAACGACCTAAAATCCTGGTTTCTGGTGGGTTTAATTCTTCGTCGCACTTGACATAAAATGCTTGTGCTGGAGATGCCCCAAATAAAGCACCTTCACGCCAGATACGTTCTAAGAAATTACTGACAGTGCGGGTTACACGTGCCCATAAATCTTGGTCGTTCGGTTCAAAAACTACCCACTGAGTCCCTAATTCTAGAGATTTTTCGATATAGCTAATTAGTCTACGCACACTGATGTAACGCCACTCTGTCTTATCTGGCTCAACGAGAGTGCGTGCGCCCCAAATACGGATACCTCGATTGGGGAAGCTGCGAATGCAATTTATCCCCAGGGGGTTTAATAGTTCTTGTTCGCGGAAGTTTGTATCATAGCCCAAACCAATTACGCCTCTAGGAACTTCATTTGCAGGCGCTTTGTAAACTCCTCTGGTTTCGTCGGTGCGGGCCCAAACACCCATCACATGACCACAAGGAGGTACTAAAATTGGATTACCGCGATCGCGTGGATTAGGTACTTTGATCCAAGGATAATAAAGGGCTGCAAACATAGAACGACGGTTAAATCTGTTTAACCATTCCACTACTTGTTGAGGTTTGACAGCTTCCGGTGGCGCATCCAAAACAACCATGCGGTTGGGCGGATTGGGAATATCACCACTGGCAGAACCCTCGCACATACTAATCATCAACTCGATGATGCCGTGGACTTGATCTAAATTGAGCACCTGCTCTTGATAAGCCCGCATCACATCAGGACAGGCCAGCATTGTGATTTCATCAACTTCAAAGATACCGCGTACCCCGGTGCGATCGTCTCGAACCCCTTCTAAATTTTGCGAAAATCTATCGGGTGGAGTGGCAACAATGGGCGGTGCTAATTCATATTGACCATTAACGGGACGACGAGCTAAAGGTTGTCCACTTTGAGTAATATCTTCTACAGTGACATACAGCGAATTTCTCAATGCCGCCAGCGCATAAGTTGCGACTTGAGCATTAGGGTCGCGGTTCATGCTCAAGTTCTCGTATTCCTCTAGAAGCTCATCTCCCCGACGAATTTGAATGGTGAAATATTCACCCGTATTTGGAGGTGCTTCTCCTTCAGTACCTTCGGGTAAGGCGCGGGGTGAACCATCAATAATCATGATATTGACTAATCCGCCTGCTGCTTGCTCAGGGCGCAAAGTAAAGCGGAGCGATGGACGATTACCTCTAGAGTTAATTCGTAGGGTAGCCGGTTCTGGAGCCGCAGGTTTGGGTGCGCCTGGTAACTGGGTGCCGATGCTTGTTACCCAGCAGCGACCGCCACCATTCATAAAGTAGCCGTAAACTGAAAAGGGTAAATAGGCGTTGAAGTCGGTGAACCCATCAGAGTTAGGACGGGCAAAGTAGTTGAGATATTGTGTCCAAGTGGTAACTAGCATGGGCTTGTATAACTCAGCCCCAGCACGAACGTCTTCTGTAAAGCCTACAAATCCGGCAACTGCCGTGCTAACACCTTCAATTGGTCGGCTACCTCGGTCAACTTCTTCAATATAGACACCGGGAGCAAAGTAATCAAGTCTAGCCATGAAAGTCTCTCCAAGTCAGTAAAAATCTAATTATTCAGGAGTTAGAAATATTTCTTTGAAAGTATGACTTTGGCTATCTACCAATGCATTGACGTTTTGGGGTAAATAGCCAGGATGATTCAGAGTCAAAACATAATTACCTAAATGAAGGTCTTCAAAGAAGAACAGCCCTTCTTTAGTAGTTAATAGAGACTTTTCAGTTCCCCTCACAGCCACTTCTGTCGCTACCAACGGCAGATTTGTCACCGCACTTTTGACAATGCCTGCGATCGCAACTCGCCTAGTTAAAACTAAACTGTCAGTATCACGAGATAATTGATTTCGCAGATTGGAAATTCTCTCCCAAACCAAAGGTACTGAAGTAGGTTGTGGCTCGAAGGGTATTGTAACTGTCAAATATAAGGCTGAACGCAATGGCACACTCAGAGCGCTCCATAAAGAGCCAATCTCAATTGGCGGCTCTAGGGCAACTGTCATGTTCAAATTACCATAGCCCCGTAATTCAGGAACCAAAAACTCCTCTTCTAAGGTGCGATGGCGCAACAGTACTGTCAACGCCTCACTGATAAAGTGATGCTCACCTAAAGCTGTTCTATCCCAGGCTGTTAATAGCAGCGAAACATCAAACCAAGCGGGTGCCCAATTTACACTGGCAGGTTGTAGAGCGCGTGTTAGCTTGCGTTCAACTTGCCTGCCAGAATGTTGTACCTGCTTACTCTCACGTATATCAAATATGTATAAATTGAGAGTCGGCCCTGCTCCCTCTTCCCTTCGATTACCAGGATGGCTAAAGTCAATTTGCTCTGTACTGGTAAGTGAGGTTCCTCCAGCTAGAATTTCGGCTAAAGTTTGAAGAACAAAGATAAGCATGAAGGTGTTGTGCTGGTAGCTAATCCAGATGCATCTACAGTATATGTATCAGCCTTCTAAAGTTAATTAGACTTTTGTCGATATTTTTGGATGGGGCATTAGGCATTTTTTCTCTCCTTCTGCTTCCCTTGCTCCCTCGTTCGCAGTTTCTCCAGAATGATAATTGAGAAGGCTAAAGAATATTAGATTTTCAAAAATCCGAAAAGCAGCAACTTTAGTTTGTAGATTAGTCTAGAGCAGTTCTTAATTGGACGCACTACATTTTTTCTTGTGGGATGGGCATCTTGCCCGCCCTAGTAGTTTACTAGAGCAACTTTGATGGATGAATAAGTTTGTAGTAAGGACTTTAGTCCTTGGCTTGAGCGCTGACTAAGAACCAAGCATTGTTGCCTTGCTACAGTCGAGATTTATCGAAGTGTTACAAATAAAAACTATATATACTTAGAAAAGAGAGAAGCACCTGTGAATACAAACTTAATAATTCTTTGTATGAATTATCTAACAAGATAACTTAACAAAAAAATAAACATTACTGAAACTGCATAATTTTATACTAGTCAGCAGAAGAGTAAAAACATTTGGTTGCAAAAAGCGAGTGAAGCTATGACACTAGGCTTTTCTATACAAAAACTAGAGAATAGCTCGAATTATTTGAGTTCTTCCGATATTCAGAGCTTTTGTCAGCTAGAATCTGAGCAGTTAACTAGTCAGTATCCAATTTTTTTCGCTCGTATTGTCTATCATGATTGCTTGCTGAAAAATCATCACGAAGTTATCCATTATGGTCAAGACCAAGCTCCTTTTTCCCCAAAAACTTTAGCTTATTTGCGATCAGAAACATGGCTTACAGATTTTCCGCCTGCTTTTACTTTACACGAATTTAGACTTAAGGACTTTTCATCCATTTCTTACATTTGCCCCATAGCCTATAGAAATCAAAAACCTGAATATATTCAAATCATTACTCATGAACCTCTCTCAGAGAGTTTGCAATTGTCCGTAAAACGCTCTGCTATCCTCCTGAGTAAGTATGTAGATGTTTACTTGGACTATGGAAGACAAAAAACGGAAATTCAACTACTAGAAGATATATTGCATCGAGTTGGACATCAATTGCGTAACTCGCTAGGGCTTATCGGATTATATGCACATAATTTATGCTTAGGTTTAGAGGATAGCCCTTGGCAAGAGCAAGCAACAATCATCGGCGAAAGCATACAAGATTTAGATACTAATTTGAATGAGCTTATTGATTGTGGACAAGGTGCAAAATTAAGGGTCACACTTCAAGATTTAAGAAGTTTGGTAGTTGAAAGTATCACCAATTTACAACCTCTAATTAATCAGAAAAAACTTAAAATATCGATTCCCGATACATCGACGATACTGAAGATAGACAGATTACAAATGAAACAAGTATTTGACAATGTCCTCAGTAATGCTGTTCATTTCAGTCCTGATTCAGGAACTATTACCTGTAATTGGCAAATTTTTCAAGATGAAGTTTTAATCAAAATTTCCGACCAAGGGCCAGGATTATCTAAGGAGGATTTACAAAAAGTATTTACCCCATTTTATTCCCGGCGTCGAGGAGGTACAGGGCTGGGTTTAACTATTGCTAAAAAAATTGTCTTGGATCATCAAGGAACTATCTGGGCACAAGTTTTATCCGAAAGTGGAGCACAATTTTCTATAATTTTGCCTCGACCAAGGAGCGTGAATTAATTCGTAATGAAGCTGGTGGACTCGCTAATATAATAAAAATATGACTAATGATCATAAAAAACTTTCAGTTTTGCTAGTGGATGACGAAGAACGCTTTCGGGAAGGATTACGTACTCTGCTCAATTTTTATAGTATTAATTCTGCATTACCTGTAGAAGTTATCGGTAATGCAGATTCTGTCGAGCAGGTTTTAAAATTTACTGCCCAAAAGCATCCAGATTTAATTTTGCTGGATATGCAATTGAAAGGATGTGATGGGATTACAGTTCTGGCACGTCTTAAAGAAACTGCTTACACTGGCAAGGTTTTAGTATTGTCGGCTCATCAAGAAGAGGACTGGATTTTTAGAGCAATGCAGGCGGGAGCCGCAGGTTATGTGTTTAAAAATCGTGTGGCGACACAATTGTGTGAAGCTATTGACACTGTTACAAAGTCGGAAATTTATCTACCTTCAGAAGTTGCTAGTCGATTTTTCCGGTTTTTTCAGGCTTATTCAGACTCTTGTGTAAAAGCATGTCATGAAGTGCATTTAACAGAGAGAGAGCAAGAAGTTTTATACTGGTTAACTCAAGGTGCTTCTAATGAAGAAATTGCTAAACATTTGTATGTAACAGTTGCGACTGTTAAGGCGCATCTCACAAGTATTTTTGAAAAATTGAAGGTTACTAGCCGGACTCAAGCTATTGTAGCTGCCCTCAAGTTAGGATTAGTTCACGCTTGAGCGCGACGGAAGTAATTGGCGCAATTCACGAAACTTTTTGTATATGCCTTCATTTGAGTCTTTTTATCAACAATACCCCTGCTCATACAATTCTCCCTTAAATTGCGATCGCCCTTTCCAAACGGCGCAGCAAATCAAGGGCGCTAAGTTTTGCTTGGAATGTGGTTTTCCAGCAACTTTACCGCAGGAGGCTGAGATTAAAGGGAATCAGGGGACTTATCAAATAGCTAGTTATGTCGGTGTGCGGGGTTTAGGCCGTTTATACTCAGGTATCCAACTCAAGGACAAACAGCCTGTAATCATCAAAGAATACCTGCTACCCAATCGTAGTTTTAATGAAAGCGAGACTCAAAAGCGCAAAGAGACTTTCAAACGGGTGGGTGGGGTAAGTTTAGCTGATAGTAGAATTCAAAACTTCCGTCTTGTAGAAACTCAAGAAGCGATCGCAGACGAAAAAGGAGAACGCTGTTATTTAATTATTAAAGGAGTAGAGTCATCGCAAACTTTAGGGAAATATCTCATAGAGAAGGGAGCCATGACATCTCTAGATGTACGTGAAGTACTAAATCAAGGTTTACAAACTCTCCAGTTTCTCCACACCCAAAAGCTGCGTTTTCCCTCAAATCAAACACAACTGGGTGTATCTCATGGCAACATTAATTTAGATAGTACCTTAATTAAGGTAGAAAATAATCAACAGTTTTCTATATACTTTTGTGATTTAGCTATCTGGGAAAACTTATTTATTCCACCTATTATTACTCAACCCGCACCCACCAAACCTGAGCAAGATTTAGAATCGCTAGGATTGCTAGCCTTTTATTTATGGGTAGGGCGGACAACTAATTTTTTAACAAACCGGCCTCTCGATCCTAGAGATAATCAACAATGGCCAGATACTGATAGTCATTTAAAGCAGTTTATTTATCGTTTAATTGGGCTAGAAACTCCTTTCGAGAGTGCAGAAGCGGCCCGTCAAGCACTACTACAACTTCCCAAAGAAGATCATGCGAAAAATTCAGTGCAATCGTTGGCTGCTTCTCAAAAAATAGAAAAGCGTTTGCCAATGCCTTTAATTTTGTTAGGGATTCTGGCTTTATTATTAGTTGGTGGAGGAATTTGGTATTTGCTTTTGGGCAAAAATACAGATAGTCCTAATCAATATTTATTATGGTCTAAACTTGTGCGCAATTTCTCAGAAGTCCCTAACGTTCCTTCTGGAAAATTTATTTATACAGGAGAAAAAGACAGTACATGGAGCTATATTTTAACCCAACCATTAGACAACAGTCGTTTAGGAGATTTATTGACCAGACCCAAGCTAGATGCAACAGCAATATTTAATTATGAATCTGTTTTGTCATCAAATGCAAATAATCCGATTAGAAGTATAGAAGAAGTCCAAGCAAGCAAAAAAGACTTTGCAATTACTAGTTTGGAAAATAACATCACCAGCAAATTTGATAAAAAACAAGTTGCCTACGATGGATTAATTGTTTTTGTCGCATTTAATAAAAGAGACTCAAATCTTGCTAATGCTCTAGGAGGGCAAATAAATATTGAGCAATTGCGTCGAATTTACACAGGTAAAATTACCAATTGGCAAGAAATTAGTCCCAAACTTCCAAATCTACCTGTGAAACCTTTTGCCCCAACTGAACCGGAAGCAATCAGTAAATTTCAAAAAATAGTTCTCAAAAATGCCCCTCAAGACGAAGCTTTATTTGCAGCAAAAGTTATTAAACTTGATACAACAAAAACCCAAAATCAGATCCGCAGTGAAACTTTAGAGGGGCGAACCACTGGTATTATCAGTTTTGGTATTATCAGTAAAACTTGGAAACAGTGTACTGGCTATCCGCTAGCGATCGCAGATGGCAAAAATTCAGCCATTCAACCTCTATTTCAACGGCGCGATCGGCGCTCAATTAATCCCTCAGATGATTTGTGTCAACATGATGATTATTATGTTGATGTCACAACTTTCAAAAGCTACCCCTTGGGATACCCTATTTTTGTAGTGTACCCTAAAGACAGCAATCGCCTGCCTGGCGGTTCTACATTTGCTCAGATGCTAACCACTCGTCAGGGTCAGTGTTTACTTAGTAAAGTAGGTCTTGTAGCTTTACAACCTCTGCCTGATGATATAAATTCTTATGCTTGCAAATCGGTGCCCTAATCCTAGTTGCGAATATTTTAACCGCGTCCTGCCTAACAATGCTAAGGTTTGTCCCTGGTGTTCCACTCCTGTGGGTAATGTAGTTGCCCCTACCCCACAACAACCACCACCTATTCAACAACAACCTAGTCAACCACCACCTGTTCAGTATCAGCGACCCCCAGAGCAACCTAACTACCAGGTTCCTCAACAAGCTCCTGTTGATTATTCAACAACCTATCAGCCACGGGTTTCCTATCCACCAACACCGCCTGTTTATACCCCCCCGCCTCAAAGAGCGCCAGCCTTAAAGTTGATTCATACCACTGGGAGAGAATTTAACCTCGTTGGAGAAGGAGGTTATATTGGTCGTCGCAGCCAGAGTCCAGGAATAGTGCCGCCAGAAATTGACCTGACCGGCATCCCCAGTGAGGGAATAGTTTCTCGTCGTCATGCGCGAGTCGATTGGGACTGGTCGCAAAATGCATATATGATTGTTGATATGAGTACAAATGGTATTTATTTAAACAACAATCCTTTAACTCCTGGTATGCAATACCGCTTGCTAAATGGAGACTCGCTGCGATTTGGTCAGGATAATTTAGTTAATTTCACTGTGTATGTTGTGTAGGTAAAAGCGTTAGCTAAGGCACTAGATTTGCTAAAAGCTGTCAAATTTCATGGGGTAGTTGATTGATTAGCTACCCTTCAACTTTGGCTAGCGATCGCTTCCTTTGGCTCAGTAAAACTTTTGCTAGATGATTGATAGCTTATAATATATATCATTGGGGTAAACCACCCGTTAAATCAGGGCAAAACTGAGTCTGTCACCTTCGATTAATACATTTAATACAAATACAAAATACACAGCAGACAAGGCCATCAAGTGTAAGGGCGAACAAAAAAGCCGGAAAAAGCATCAGCAGAAAACTACTCGGCTAATAGAAAACAAAAATTTATAACAGATTACTCCTTCGCCAAGCAACTAGTCAAAGGTATAGATAAAACATTATTAGGAGATAAATTTTTAAAACAACTTCTCAAAAGCTTTGGCAAGACACAAATGAAATACATAATCGTTAATAAAAGCCATTAACGATGAGCTTAAGACCGTTTTCTAAAGTATTGTTTTGCCCTAAGTTTTCCTTACTTTGCTATATAAATATTTATATTAAAAACCGTTGATTTTTTAAATAAAATTTGGCAAAATTGTAATATTAGAAAATTAAATACACTACATTGTTCATCCCTTTTTTACTCATCAGGAACGCTTTTGAAGATAGGCTATCCACCTTTAAAGTTTTATAACTCTTGGAGTTAAAGAACTGAATTTGTTGTTCTATTTGATTTAGTTAAAACTGCCATAAATTAAATCCTATATTCTTTATTTAATGCCGGATAAATCTGATGCATCCTCCTGGCACAGTACTCCGCAGTCGTTATAAAATTATTCAACACTTGGGAAGCCGTGGGTTTGGCAATACATATTTGGCAGAAGATTTGGATATACCTATAAATCCCAAGCCTAAATGTGTTGTCAAACATCTGAAGCCGCAAAACCAGGATGAAGCACTTCTGAAGGTTGCTAAAAGTTTATTTAACCGGGAAGCTGAAATTTTATATCGCCTAGACAAGATTCACAACCAAGTTCCCAAACTATTCGCCCATTTTGAAGAAAACGGCGAATTTTACCTAGTACAAGAATTTATTGATGGGCATGACTTAAGCAAAGAAATAATAGCAGGTCAGCCTTGGAGTGAAGCAGAAGTAAAAAAACTGCTTAGGGATGTTTTAGAAATTTTAGCAGTTATCCATCAACAAAGTATTATTCATCGTGATATTAAGCCACAGAATATCATGCGTCATCATCAAGACGGAAAGATAGTGCTGATTGATTTTGGAGCAGTGAAAGAAATTAAATGCTTGGATACGAATACTCAAAGTCAAGTCACATCAAGCATCCTGATTGGCACAAATGGCTATATGCCAAATGAACAAGCTAATGGCAAGCCAAAACTATGTAGTGATGTGTATGCAGTCGGTATGCTGGGAATTCAAGCCCTGACAGGCATGGCACCTCGAGATTTACCCGAAGATCCGGTAACAGGTGAAATAATTTGGCGGGATCAGGCGAATGTCAGCGACAGATTTGCCGAGGTGTTAACAACTATGGTGCACTCTCACTTTAGCCTGCGTTACCAAACAGCAGCAGAAGCGTTGCAAGCACTTACTCAATCACCACCGCCACCACCATCACCAAAACCAAAGTTAGATCGCCCGCGATCGCTATCTAATCCGAAAGTTATGCTAACAGGCGGAGGAGTTTTACTTGCATGTATCATATCTTTGTATGTAGTATCTAGATATTTTACCCAATCACCAACTCCTCCAGATCCACAACCAGTTACTCCAAAACCGCTTCCTATAAGCAAAAAATTCTCTCAGCTACCTTGCGATCGCGATCAACAGCTAGCCTCACCCCCTACAGCCACAGGAGAGCCAACCTGGGAAACTAACATCTATAGATATTACGGGCAGATCAATCCAGAAACGAAAGAAGCCAACGGTAGAGGGTTGATGGTTTTTAAGCAGAATGGTTTTCAATACTATGGAGACTTTAAAAATAATAAACGTAATGGTTGTGGGAGATTATTATATCCGGTAGAAAGTAATATTAACTATTACTTAGGTCAGTTTAAGAATGATCAATTGCAAGGGTTAGGATATTTAAAATTGAGAAACGGCAACGAATATAGGGGAAACTTTGCTAAGAATAAATGCCAAGGAGAAGGAGTATATATATTTGCAGATAAAACTGAGCGAGATGGAGTCTGGCTCGAAGATAAGTTAGAAGGAAGTAACTTGTTATGTAATAAAAAGCCTTCAACGCCTAAGATGCCAAGTATCAGCTTTCTCAGCCCAAAACAAAACCCTTTTAACAGTTTTTAGTTTCTTTACTTAGGAAATAGTCTCCTCATGAATTGGATTTTTATACATTGATGGCGGTTTGAATTCCTCATACCGAATTGTATTCAAAGATAGTAAATTAAGTAGACCGAAAAATCCTGCGTTAGCGTTCGCACAGCCTCTCGTAGAGAAGGTATCGCTCCGTGATGGATATTGCTTAATTGTTCGGCTTGGAAGTACATATAATTTACCAACCGATGTTTGTGCAGAGCAGAGGTAGTTTTTAAATTGGGTTTCTCCGACTTGATTAATGTTGTTGAGCTTGGTTATTGCTCGTTCGACTTGTCCATACCAAAGTTTGGCTTCAATCTTTACCATCTATTTTTTGGGAGCCTGTATCTTATACAGGTTTTCTTTGATTTTACGTGAGTACCTATACTAATTTTACTTGATAGAGGCTTTTATCAATTTCCAAATATTGTAAAAAAAATATTAACCAAAAATTCCATTTTATTACTGGTTTAAAAACCAAAAATCTATCTATATAAATACTTTTAGGATGTATAAAATATTAAGTTTATTTTCATGTATGGTAATTAAACAAATCTCATGATTTACACTTAATTTATGAACAATATTTTGATAAATTGATTTTATACTAGATTTCTATTAGGACGTACTTAATATATTTTGTAATAGGATGGCTAAAATATTAGCTTGCTATCGTTATTTGTAAGTATTCATTAAGTACGATTTTCTAGAGAGTTAGTATTTATTAATGAGTTTGAAGTAGTACACATTACAAAAGGAAGAAAGGTGTTTTATGAAGATAAAATTTCTACTTTCTACTTGTTGCTTACTTGTTTCTACAAGTTTAAGTCTTCTTCCAACACAGCAAATACTAGGGCAACAAACATCGCCAGTATCTCCTGAACCAAGGGCTATACCACGTTCTCCAACAGCACCATCCTCTACGCCAACTGGTTCACCATCTTCTACACCAAGTGCTGCACCGATTCCCACAACAGCACCAAATACGATACCAACTTCTTCAGAATTCTCCCAACTACCTTGCAATAATGATCAACAGCTATCCTCGCCCCCCCCAGCGACAGGCAAGCCAACCTGGGAAACTAACATCTATAGATATTACGGCAAGATCAATCCAAGAACGAAAGAAGCCAACGGTAGAGGGTTGATGGTTTTTAAGCAGAATGGTTTTCAATACTATGGAGACTTTAAAAATAATAAACGTAATGG
>NZ_JACJQM010000101.1:0-17088 GCF_014696655.1 Nostoc sp. FACHB-888
GCGATCGCGCTGTAAGGAATATTGCGCCCGAATTGATCAAATTTCCCAGAGATAAAATAGCCACGCTTTTGGGTAATTGGTTTATAGATTTCCTGCACTAACGCAGATTTGCCAATTCCAGCGTAGCCAGATACCAACATCATTTCAACTTGGAATTTTGGATTGCCCGTTTGTTCGCTTTGTGAAGTCGTTTCTGAATTGTTTGGTAAAGAAGGGATGCGATTGTTTTCTGGACACGCTACACGGTCAAAAGCTGCCAGTAATATTGCAATTTCCTTGTCCCGTCCATACAGTTTTTGGGGAATTTCAAACTGATCGCAAACATCTTGAAGCCCAAGTTGAATGCTAGAGATTTGACCTATTTCTTCTAATTGTTGAACACAGATTTCTAAATCCGCTTTGATTCCCCACGAACTCTGATAGCGATCTTCTGCATTTTTCGCCATCAGTTTCAGAATTATATCTGAAACTGCTTTGGGAATCTTTGTATTTATTTCATGAGGTGAAGATGGCTGTTTAGCAATATGACAATGGACTAGTTCCAGAATATCCGTTGTTGGAAACGGCAGATGTCCGGTTAGCAGTTCGTAGAATGTCACACCAAGGGAGTAAAAATCGGTGCGGTAATCGAGCAAACGGTTCATCCGCCCGGTTTGCTCTGGAGATAAGTATGCGAGTGTTCCTTCTAAAACATGAGGACTTTTAAAAGTCGGATTCGTGCAGTTAAATTGGGTGGCAATCCCAAAATCAATAATTTTGACAACGCCAGTATCAAGATTAAAGACTATGTTTCCAGGGTTGATATCTTTATGAATGACATTGGCTGCATGGATTTTGCCTAGAATGTCGCAAATAGCGATCGCAAGACCTAGAAAAGTGGATAAAGGCATGGGGCAGAAGATATCTGGACGCTGGTGCATCCATTTCTCTAGGGACTCTCCGCCAAAATCTTCTAAGATAATCAGCAGAGTCCGTTGATAGTCTTGCTGGTTGTATGCCTTGACAACTCCTTGCACTGTCAGAGAACGGGTAATTTTATATTCCTGTCTGTAGCGAGTTAGTTCTTGAGGTGAGGGATAATCAAGCTTTAGCATTTTTACGATGATCCCTACTCCATCGTCTCTGATGCCCCGGTACACTAGAGAATTGGAACTTTCGTATATTTTGTTTTGGATAGCAATACCAGGTAGAGCGATCATAGAGCAACTCTTGAGAGGATAATCTGGCATAACCCAAACTATACAGCAATCCAGCTATCTACATTTTTCATTTTTGAGGTTCTATTTGGTTTTGTTCATTTCTAGCCAGTTGTAGAGCTTTAACTGAACTCTGTTGAGGGCTGTATCAATTATGTAGAGCCATTCTACAGCACTCGTTTGACAACTGGCGTAGCACGGGACACCAGAAGCGGAAAGTTTTGCCCTATCCCTCGTACAACTTCTTGACTGTCCCGTTGTGTTGATATCTCCATTGAAACTGCAACCCAAAAACATTGGATGCCAAATTGCCAAAATTGTTTAGGGTGTTATCTCTTTCCCATATTCTGACTCCAGTACATTCAACAATTTCTCTTCGGCAGCCGTCAAATAAAGACCATTCAATTTACCCAACGACTGCAAGAGATTTTTAACTGTCTCCAAAGAGCGAATCTGAATATATTCGCGCAAGGCGTAGGCGTAGCCCGCCGCAGGCATCGCTCAAGGACTGTATCTGCTCACATTCAGCAGACAAGTAATCGTAAGACTTTAGGTGCTGTAACCCAACGGCGTACTCGCCATCCCACATTCTCACGGTGTAACTGAAATCATTGGCGGTGAAAATCGCCCAGCGAACGCCCTTGCTTCGGGGTTCGGGATTGTCAAGAGTTAAAATTTGGCGGACTTAAGGCATCATGTAAAAATAAGTTGTACAAAATTTATTTGGAATAGCTTGCTAAATCTAGCTTTCGCACAAAAATTGTTCAGGTTATTTTTACACAAATCCTAAGCAATTTAGGAGATGTTTTAGACTTGAGTCTTGTCAAGCCCAGAATTCGGGTTGAATCAGGTCGCTAGCGAGTGCTATTAAACTAGCAAAATCAATCCGGCTCAAGAGTATCCACAATCGAACTTGGGCGCGGCAACGGTCGACACCTGTTAATCTGATGATGCGCCACAGAGTTATAAACAGCGGCAACCAAGGATAGGTCAAACGAATGATATGCCAAAAAAGCTTGCGGGACATCTCTATTCAACTTGCAATCAAATTGATCTCAAGGCAAATTCACAGAAATTAACTGGTTGTACATTTAATTCTGCACGCAATAGTACCACAGGCTTTTCCCATAAATGTTCCCATTTTTGAGCAATCAAGGGTTTAGCGTTGTTGCCCATGTTCCATCCTTGCGAGATCGCCATCAGCAGAGGAGAGAGAAATTGCGGTCGCCACAGACTTACAGAAATTAGTGCGTTGGCAATCAACAAGCTTGCTAAAGGTAGTTGAAGTTGTGCCAAATAAAAAGCTTGTAAGCCAATTTCTAAATTGTTCAGAGGTTGACTGAAATTTTTCTTTGACCAGAGCCATGAAGGAATACTAATGTAAAGAATAGTTACTGGATGACCTTACTATGTACTAGATAGTGATAGTTTCTTGAACTTGATATATAAATCAAAGTTAATTTTTGAAAAAACTACCTAATTTAAGGCTTATGCATAAAAAAATTGCTATTCCTATTTTAAGTCTGATGTTTGCAACGCTCATGCCTAATGTGGTAGGTGCTGAGACTGTGATGCAAAAGGTAAAAAGAACAGGGGTATTAACAGCTGGTACTAGTAGAGATGCGCTACCTTTTGCCTATGTGGATAGTGAAGGAAAGTTAAATGGCTACTCTGTAGATATGCTAACTCTAATTAAAGAGCAATTAGAAAAAGACTTAGGAAAAAAAATTAAATTGCAATTAGTTGGTCTTAGCCCTTCTGAGCGGATTCCTAAAATAGTTAATCAACAAGTTGATATTGTGTGTGATGCAACTAGTTTTACATGGAAGCGAGATAAAAAAGTAGATTTTTCTGTCAGCTACGGTGTGACTGGAACCCAATTATTAGTTAAGAAGGGAAGTAATATAGGTTCCCCTGAATCCCTTATTGGTAAGCGAATTGGTGTGCTGGCGGGAACTACAAATGAGCAGGCGCTCGCTCGTGTACAAACCCAAGCTAAACTGGTGTATTTTAAAACAAGGGCAGAGGGATACACAGCTTTGCAAGAAGATACTATTGATGCTTTCTCATCCGATAGCATTCTTTTAGAAGGATGGCTGCAACAGCAAAAAAATCCAGATGCTTTTGCAATCGTACCCGGTCGCCCCTATTCACGAGAAGGTATCGCTTGCATGGTGCCAGAAAATAACTCGAAATTTTTGGATACAGTCAACTATTCTCTAGTCAAGTTCATGCAAGGATTCGTTAATGGGGAGCAGCGATATGTCGCTATTTTTGACCGTTGGTTTGGACCTCAAGGCACTATAGCGCTGAATCGGGATTTACGTGATTTGGTAGTGGAAACTATGCAATTGGTCATAGAATTTCGTGAGGAAATTCCTAAGAGTGACCTGTGAAATAATGAGTTTTTCCCACCAAATCATCTAATTAACTATTCGTACCAGTTTTTTGCACAACTAAGCTTGAATATCAATACCCAACATCTCTGATCTACTCTGCTTTGTTATTCTTATAAAATTAAAGAAAATTTTTTGATTTTGAGTGTTTCTCCCACTTATTTCAACCAAGTATGTGTCGCAATGATATCGTAATTGACCGTGCCAACCTCAGCGATGTTACTGGAATTCTCAAGTTGGCGCAAGCCAATGACGCAGAACATGGTGGTATGTTGTTAGGCCATCTTGAGCCAGAGGGAGTGATGATGACGATATCCAAAATGCCGAGCGTTGTAGCCCGCAAAGATGGGCAAGTTGTAGGATTTTTACTCAGTTGGTCAAAGGCAACTGCTAATTTAACAATAGTAAAGGTGATGTTACAAGCCTACGCTGGTACAAAAGATGCTTACTTGTATGGTCCCATCTGTGTTGATGAAAATATGCGTGGGCAAGGTATTGCTGCGAAAATGTTCGCAAAATTGAAAGATTTTTTACCAGAGCGAGAAGGAATACTGTTCATCAAGGCAAACAACAAAGCATCACTTTAAGCACATCAAAAGATGGGTATGTGCAAGATGGCAGAGTTCATCTATGAAGGCACTGAATTTTTGGTATTCGCGTATAATGGCTAACTACTTGATGGGTTTGGGTAATTCGAGCGGCGCGATCGCTTTTAAGAGCGAGGGGCGTAATCCCAAAATCCAGGAGACGATGATAATTCGGGTTACCAAAGTGCCTGTATATTCTGCTTGTTTGCAGTTTCGGAAAAGTTGCACCATTATTCGGCTGAGTGTTAAATCATAGATGTTACAGATAGCGATGCATCACAAAAATCAGTCGCAATCAAGAGATTTGGGAAAGTTTGTATATCTCTGCACAAAGTTATCTCAATTCTTCCTTGGTGAAAATGGTCAACTTCGGTAAAAAAGAATGAAAGCTGACACTGAGCTAAAAGTTAAAAAGAGCGAAGGAGCGGCAAATAATCGCTCTTCAACTACTCTGGTCAAAAAAATCCCAGCTAAGTTTTAAACAAGATACAAAAACTGAGTTTCGAGCTTAATGTGTTGAGTTAGTGTATGCTTGTTAATGTATAAATTCAATCCTATTTTACTCCAAATGTCTATTACTGAAATTACCCAGAAACTTTTAACAGCCAAAGAAAACAAAGGGCTGACTTTTGCAGAATTAGCAGAAGTTCTGCAATGTAACGAAGTATGGATTGCCTCTGTAATTTACCGTCAAGCGAGTATTTCACTTGAAGAAGCAAAGTTACTAGTTGATATATTAGGGCTTGATATAGACGATGCTAGGGAACTGACTAAATATCCGATAAAAGGTAGTGATGCTGTTGTTCCAACTGACCCTTTTATTTATCGGTTCTATGAAATTATGCAGGTGTATGGACTTCCACTAAAAGATGTAGTTCAAGAAAAGTTTGGTGATGGAATTATGAGTGCTATTGATTTTACCTTGGATGTAGACAAGCAAGAAGACCCAAAAGGCGAACGCGTGAAAATTGTTATGTCAGGTAAATTCCTCCCTTACAAAAAATGGTAATTCTCTTGGGCGTAGATACTTTCAATGGCTAACAAAGCGTCTGCACATGTTTGTTAATGTACATTTAACTTCATAAAAATTGCTCAGAGCAGATTTCCTCTGTTGGAAAATCTTATTGACACTAGTAAACTCAACGAGGTTGTCACCAGCCCCGTTGGTCTTCAAAACCGTGCTTAATAGTTTCCCATTACACGGCTCCTCAATGAATCGGCACATTATCATGTGTACTTCACAACTGAACCATCTTCAGATGTCTTTTCATTGTGGCAGTGTCTGTGTAATATCTGGAGATTTTTGTATTCGTCTTTGCCTATTTCCTTGCTTTATGCTTTCAAAACGGTTTGTTCAACTTTCACCGACACTTTAAAGCTACAAAATGCGATGTTTGAGCCAAAACGATAGAAGTGGCATTGCCACTCGATACCCTGCTTTGGCTCCATAAATTAATCCTTTCTGTTCCAATCTTGTGAGAGCACCCTGAAAACCACCACCTCGTGAAAACTGATGTTTCTGAAGATAGGGGCGTGAATGAGGGCTATCGGTGGGATCGATCACTAAACTTTCTAGTACCCGTGCCTGAATCGGAGGCAGGAGTAACAGGAGAGATTCAAAGGTAACAGACAGATCCTCGTGATAACTATCTTGATGATGGTCTGGGCATACGGCTACACTGCTCAGGTACAAAGCCAATTGTTAGATCGCGATCGCTGGCAGACTATGGTGTTTACTACGCTTTGTTTAGCACAAATGGGACACGCACTGGCTATCCGTTCCAACACGCGGTTAATGTTAGAGGTGAATCCCTTCTCAAATCCCTACCTTATCCTATCCGTTGGTGTCACCAGTATCCTGCAACTGATGCTTATTTATGTTGAACCATTCCGTTCCTTCTTCAATACTCATTACCTGAGTGGATTAGAGCTATTGGTTTGTGTTGGATTTAGTTCTCTAGTGTTTGTCTGGATTGAAGCAGAAAAGCTATTTATTCGATGGTATGCCTCTCGTAAATACTCCAAAATATGAACAAAACAGCTTCACCTTTGGGTGTTCAGACTTACTCCCAAGGTAAAATCGCAATTGACCTGGAACCATGCATTTATGAGCAATTACAGAAACAATCTGTCAGCCCTTCTGAATTCATCCGCAGGTTAGTTGATTTCATTACTACGCTAGAAAACAATAAAGAGAAATACAATATCAATCCTTACACCGAGAAATTTCATAGAGGAATCCACATCTTAGGTTGCCATGATTCTAAATTAGGAGTGTTTCCTGATGCAAATCTGGCATTGAAATGTTCCGAAGATCGCCCTTGTGCAGAAAATCCCAGAAAACAATTTTTTAGGAGCATACAATTAGCCTGGGAATTTGAAACCAAGTTAAACGAGCAAGAGAAACTGCTACTTCAGATTTGTCCCGCTTACTTGCATTTCCAAACTGGCGTTAGGAGTGCTTTATTTAAACGAGTACTCTTTATGCCAAAAATTGAGGGTATTCCATTGGGGAAAATAGAAACTGGATTTAGTCCTGAATTCTGCCAGACATTCAACATTCCTGATTTTCCGGAAATCCTTCGCAAATTCAGGTTCTCCTTGCATCGTTTCCTCGATCCCGAACAAAAGCGTCAACTGCTCAAAATTCAGACTACATACCTATTTCAACGTTTGTTTCAAAGAGGAATTAAAATTTTTAGCTTGAATCAGAAAAACATTCTAGCCACATTGAATATTAGTGGTAACCCTGCTCAATACGTCATTATCGATCCGATCGCAGATTATTATTTATCAATTTCTCCTGTCTACAATGTCTTGACTTCTCAACTATGCAAGTTTAAATAACTTTACTCTTGGAACACAGACGTAATGTTGTAAAAGTGATAACTTACTCAATACCTTAGCCAAAATAAGAGGGTGAAGAGAGAGGGTTGATGTAGTAGAGTTATTGTCTTCCTAAACGACAACTCAAAAGCCACAATCAACCCATACCCGATATTTTATTACTGTGGAAGATGCCTGTTGAGCGATCGCTCCCCTAGTACTGGCAGTTCTGGATTAAGATTAGCGATCGCGCAAGCAATTATTTTGGCAGATCACGGCAGCATAGATGTGCAAAGTGAATTCGGCAAAGGTACCACTTTTACTATTAAGTTACCTTTCTATGCCCGCCCACTCGATAGTGTACGCTCTATTTACCCATTTAAAATGCTATACCATCATTAGCATCAATAATGCATCACATTTTCGAGGTGCGTACACTATATTAATGCACTATATGAATTTAAGTTAATTTAAATAATTCTAAACATTCAACTTTTAAAAGGTCTTTTTTTACCTTAATTTTTCTAAATGATTTAGCAATAACCTCTTCACAAGATATATAAATTTGTGATTGGTTTAATGAAATTAAATCTTGAATTGAAGCACCATATACAATTTCTGATAAACCACTCCAAACACAAGCAGTGGCACACATGGGACAAGGTTCGCCAGTTGTATATATGCTATAACCTTCTAAAGAAGGGTTCTTAAGTTTAGCTGTTAAACTACGAATAACATTAATTTCCGCATGGGCTGATGGATCGCTGTCTCTCTTTACAGTGTTATGAGCTGCGGCCATGACTTCGTTATCTTTGACAATCACAGCACCGTAAGGTGCATCTCCTTTTTCTGCTTCTGCCAAAGCTAAACGCATAAAATATTCTGGGTTCATATAAGCGGAGGTTAACATAAGGATAATGATTAATAATATCGTATTTCTAATGCTATAACTGGGAATTAAAATTAGTTAATGGTCGAATATGTTACTGAGCAGACAAGAAACAGAATTCTACTTAAAAGACCTGGAAACACCATTAGGTAAAGCGATTAATTTAAGCCTTGCCGCTATGGTACTAATATCATCAGGAATTTTTGTGGCAGAAACTTATAATATTCCTGATTCTGTGCGATTCCAATTGCATCTAGTCGATACTGCGATCGTCATTATCTTCGCGGCGGAATATTCACTCCGTCTGTGGAGTGCGG
The DNA here is from genome assembly GCF_014696655.1 of Nostoc sp. FACHB-888. Classification (NCBI taxonomy): domain Bacteria; kingdom Bacillati; phylum Cyanobacteriota; class Cyanophyceae; order Nostocales; family Nostocaceae; genus Nostoc; species Nostoc sp. FACHB-888. Next base: position 8,212 of record NZ_JACJQM010000101.1, read on the forward strand.
AAAACAAAATTAAGTATATTTTTAGCTTTTATTCGATTATTGACTTAATGGCGATTTTGCCATTCTTTTTAGGAATGGTAGATATCAGCTTTATCCGCCTGCTGCGATGGTTTCGGATTTTACGATTAATCAGATTTATCGATAGGAAATTTTTCTTCGCCAGTATCAGCACCGAAGATGGAATGATTTTTGCACGAATATTATTTACATTATTTGCAATTGTTTTTATTTATTCTGGTTTAATTTATCAAGTAGAGCATCCGGTTAATCCTCAAAATTACGGTACATTTTTGGATGCATTCTATTTTTCTGTTGTCACAATGACAACCGTGGGATTTGGCGATGTTACTCCAATTTCTGAATTAGGGCGCTTGCTAACGGTACTGATGATTTTTACAGGAATTGCGCTGATTCCTTGGCAAGTGGGAGATTTAATCAAGCGAGTGGTGAAAACTACTAATCAGGTAGAAACAGTTTGTTCTGGTTGTGCTTTGACTTTCCATGATATAGATGCTGGATTTTGTAAAAGGTGTGGGGCTAAGTTAGCTAGTCGCATTGATTGAGAGAGTTAAGTCGTGGCGCTGACGGAGGGTAAATTTTAGTGTGTGCTACAATCTTGTGGTAAATTAGATGACAAACCTGAGATGGGCATTGATGTTTCAATTCCTAATAGGGATTTTAGGTAATTGCAATGCTGCTCGGCTTTTTGAGTTAAAGATGCCTCATCGTTTCAATCCCTAATAGGGATTTTAGGTAATTGCAATTCTATATACAGAAAGCAAACAAGCTAGAAAAGCAGTTTCAATCCCTAATAGGGATTTTAGGTAATTGCAATTTTGGCGTTCTTGTTCTAAGTTAAATAATCTTTCGTTTCAATCCCTAATAGGGATTTTAGGTAATTGCAATTCGCTAACGTCCAAGTGTAGCGCCTCAGAAACGCGTTTCAATCCCTAATAGGGATTTTAGGTAATTGCAATTCAATTAGTCCTGCGGTGTCAATTTTGGCTAGGCTGTTTCAATCCCTAATAGGGATTTTAGGTAATTGCAATTGGTGGATGTCTCCTCGTCGAAATCAATAGATAAGTTTCAATCCCTAATAGGGATTTTAGGTAATTGCAATCCAACCTCATCAAAAAGAACAACTGAACCAGGACGCCAATAGATAAGTTTCAATCCCTAATAGGGATTTTAGGTAATTGCAATTCTTTAATCAAGTAGTTTCGCTTGGCGGTCTGTTGTTTCAATCCCTAATAGGGATTTTAGGTAATTGCAATGATTGGCTTGTAAAAGTCTTGCCTTATTTGGTTTTCAAGGTTCGATTGCGCGAATTTAAGGCTCATAACACGAGGAGTTATAATTTGGCTAGAGGCAAATGGCTGAAAACTAGTCCCCATAAGGTGCGCGGATGGTTTAGAAATGCGAGCACTCCCAAGTTATTGCATAGAGGGCAATTCAGCCATTTTTGTAGTCACTCCTTCCCGAACACCTACCTATCCGCGCATTTAGCGAATAAACTAACTAATCTGATGGTAAAGCTGCTTACTTACAGCACTTTGCAACTAAATGAGGTACAGAACCAAGGATTCACAAATCAAATTATTCTTCTTCCTCCTGCCTCCAGCATAGCTGCCTCCTGCCTCAAAACCAGTGACTTTCTACTTCATGCAAAAGAAAACTGCTGTAATAAATATCCTACCTGATTAGGTTAGCTGACTTCAAGGCCATACCTGGGTTAGGCTACGCCTATGCAATACCAGCACCCTCGTGACCAACCTTACTTAGCAACGTCTTCAAAGTCTGTTATTGCACAAGCAAACTCTGTAAAAGCTGTTTTAATCAGAACCTCTTTCGTTCCCCTTTCTAGCGAAGAATTGCGTATGAGGTCTGTTAATTCTATGAACAGCAGAGAAAACATAAAACGATCTTGGCGGTCAACTTGTTTCAAGCAAGACGATATAAACTGATAAAGCTCTGTTTTTCTAGGCTTAGTTTGTTCTTCCCATGTTTGTAACCCAAGCCGAAAAGTTCTCAAGCGGATTTCATTAGTGTTGAAGGACGCGTCTTTGTAGCGGACTGATACGCGTTGAGGTATATCCATGAGTTTTAGCTATACATATTCGATGTAAAGTAATTATTCACTTATATTTTCGCTTAACCGGAAAAATCTGATATTTTGCACCAATTGCAACAACTGCCATAGGTTAGAAATGAATGACTTGCATGGAAAATGAACAGTAGGGGCCCACAGGCGTGCGCCCTTACTATGATCAATTTAGAGGATGCCCCAGAAATGGAGTAAGCCTTGACCAGAAAAAGCTTCAATCAAAATGGCAGATAGAAAACCAATCATTGCAAGACGACCGTTCCAGTTTTCACTCTGAGGAGTGAAGCCAAAACGCACAGCATTAGGATCTTCTGAAACAATAGGCGCAGGATTCTTAAAACCTGTCATCAGTAAAACTCCAAAGTTCAAGTGTTGTAGCAGTTGTAACTGTCTGTAAAGTAATGTAACAGATGTTTGAAAAAATGCAACATTGAGTAAATAAAGAAAATCTGAACACAAAACTACTTGACTAATGTTTTGGCACCAGATTATGTGGGAGCTAATTTAGCTTTCTGGCGATCGCAGTAATTAGTGAGTTAAACTGCGTTTGATTAAAAAAAATCGCATCATATTATACTTAGATAGTACTTGAACTTTTATTTTCTGAAAATGAAAACACAAATAGAAATAGATAAACGCTAATGATTTACCTATTTCTACCTGTGATTATCTGGTTTCAATACCTGGGAATTAAACGATTAAGCTTGTTGTATTTCTGGACGACCATCTTCAACCACAAATGAAGCCCGTTTACTAATGGTGCCAGATGGGGTTGTGACGTTTGACATAACTAGATAATCTGTTTTCCAAGTTGTAGGAGTCAGCGCACAGCGAACATAGCCCCGTTGACCGTTGAAAAATTTAATGTGTGGGTTATCTGGTAAGTAAGCTTCAACGGTGGGATTAGTATCTGCTCCATCTCCACCGGAGCTAATTGAGGAACAGACGAATTCACTACCAACGGTGGCGGATTGTGGGTTATCAAAGTTAACCTTCAGGTTCATCGCCCAGTGGGAATGCACATCGCCTGCCAAGGATACTGGATTAGAAGGGCGGCGCTGTCCGAGGAAAGCCATGAGGCGATCGCGCGAAGCCACATAACCATCCCATTTATCCATGCTGTAAGTTCCGCCAGGACCTGGTGTCATGTCTCGTTGAGCAATGGGTACTTGCTGCGCCAAAACATTCCACTTGGAGTGTGAGCTATTTAGACCATCGAATAACCAATTTTCCTGTGCTTTACCAGTAATTGTTGCATTCGGATCTAAATTTTCTGGGCAACGTTCTTTAGTACCATCATCACAAGGCTGATTGGTGCGATATTGGCGGGTATCTAAGACATGGAAGGTGGCTAAGTTACCAAAGGAAAGCCTACGGTAAAGTTGCATATCTGGGCCAACAGGACGCGAGAAGGGGCGCAGTGGCATATGTTCGTAATAAGCCTGATAAGCAATAGCCCGCCGTTGGAGGAAAATTGCCCGATCCTGATCTGGTTCGGTATCAACTTGGGAGATGTCGTCGGCGTAGTTGTTTTCTACTTCGTGGTCATCCCAAGTGACAATCCAGGGAAATGCTGCATGAGCTGCTTGCAGATTAGTATCAGTTTTATAGAGGGCGTGACGGTTGCGGTAATCCTCTAAAGTAAAAATTTCTAAACCATTGTGTTGTCTGGGGCCATTGTCTGAGATTCCCCCTTCATAGATGTAATCACCAACATGCACTACTAAATCGAGGTCTTCCTGTGCTAGATATTTGTAGGCGGTATAGAATCCCTGTTGATAGTTTTGGCAGGAGACTAGACCAAAGTTAAATTTACTCAAGTAGCTATTTGCTAGAGGCGCTGTACGAGTGCGACCAATAGGGCTAGCATCTTGGCCCACAAGAAACCGATACCAGTACCAAGTATCAGATTGCAGCCCTTCTACCACAACTCGTACTGAGTGAGCTAGTTCTGGGGTTGCCAGTACCGTACCTCTAGAGACAATGCGCCTCATATCGGGATCAGTTGCTACTTCCCAACGAATTGGCACATTAAGAGGTGACATTCCACCTCCGTTTAATGGTTCAGGAGCAAGACGAGTCCAAATCACTACGCTGGTAGGATAGGGTTCACCCGACGCTACACCCAAGGTAAAAGGATAATTGGAAAATCTGCCTCTAGCTATCGCTCTTTGAGGAGAAAATTGGTTAGCGATCGCTAAACCAGACAACGCTCCTGCCCCGATAATTAAGTTGCGTCGTTTCATTCGACTGTGCAGGAACTGCTCAAAATTCCGGTAATCTACCATTCTCTACTCCTGAGTAACAGGTAACTTAAAGCACACCAACAGCTAACACAAAGAAGGCAGGGTAATCGTAGGCAAACTTCATAACTAATTCCCTTACCAAAATCAGGTTTTAATCCCCAATTTTTCTTTTATTATCAATGTGTTAGATGTTATGTTGCTACATAAAAGCCTACTAATAACAGATTAATCCTTGGCAAAGAAAGCGTTAATATCACCTTAACCAAGCTTAGATTTTAAGCTTTTCATTGATGTTACTTTTCTCTTCATCATCCAGCCCAGGCTACAAGCAAACAAAGTGCCAACTACAGGTGTAGGTTCAGGTACTTGTGTATAGGAAACTTTACCTAATATGGGTTGAGCATCTGGAGAAGTTCTAGAGAAAATTGTAAAATCCTCACCGATGATTTCGTAACTGATAGAACTGGAAGGATTAGATTTATCGTTGAACAGATAATCTAATGCAAAATTTGTTTGTCCTGTTAAGGATGTGGTTTGAAATACAAGAGGAAATTCTGGATATTTGTTATCATCTTGTTCAGTGTAAACGGTAGAATCACCGTCAAATTGAAAAGAGAGAGAATTAATGGTGGCTACAGGATTAACTTCATTACTGAAAGTTGAGTCATCAAAGCTAAAAAAGCCATTTCCCTTCTTTTCCATGCTCTCAACTGTGAAAGCGTAATTAATAATTGCAGCAGATACAGATTTTGAATCTACAGTAACAAGGCCTAATGTAAGACTAGCAGCAGCAAGAACTAGTTGGGGAACCAATTTCATCTCAGTTTTCCTCACAATAAACTTCTGTAACCAATGCACACTTCAAAGTGGAGAAATAATTTGTTTCTAAACTACTTCTTTCTTAAATTAGTATTTATCACTGATTAGAAAAGTGATCTTAATCAATGATTTTCCCTTTTTTAAGAACAAGAAACAAGTTTCCAATTAATTGGAATCATCCTATTTTATAGTTAGGAGTTTAAGCAGACTTTAATTAAAGGTAAAATTGAAGAATAATGCAGAATTCAGAATCAATCAGTATGGCATTCAGATCCGCCACTACAAAAGACCCCCACCAAATTTTCAATTTGGTGGGGGTCTTAAACGGGACATGGCATTGCTATGTCCCGCGTTCAAATGGAAATCGTTATGTATACATTGGCTTTTAAAGCATCCGCCAAAAGTATTAATTACGGAACATAATCTATTATCAACGAAGGCAGGAGGCAAAGGGCAGTTATTACTGGAAGAAAGCTGCCCATCGTACTTTCTTTAACTCTTTGAATTGTCGCTTGTAGAACAGGGAACAGATTTTTTACCTGACCAATCTGTAAAAGTATTTTCATCTTTATAATGTCGGGGAGTTTGCAGCAGCAAGTTCCAAGCCTCCCCAGCATCAAATAAATTAAAGTCTTCAGAATAGTGAGTTTCTAACAAATCCCTAACTATGAAGTAATAGTCAGAGTTCATTCCTGGAAAAATATGATGTTCAGTATGGTGAGAGAAATTTAAATGCAACAGGTCAAATATTTTATAAACCCGGAGAGATATACTATTAATAAGTGGATCATTAACGCTAGTCATCCTACAAAGCATATGATTGGTATAAATATAAAACATTACCCCACCATAGCCAATTCCAATAGGTAAAAAGTAGCCGAGTATGAGTTTAAGGGGTTCAAACTGTAGATAGGCAAGGATGCTCAGATGAATTGTTATCATCATCAATAATTCCCCTGCGATCGCTCGACGATCTTTGGCACTAACTGTAAATGCAGCAGGAACATAATCGACAGATTCACGATTGAAAAATAGCACAGATGTGAGATTACGAAAAGTATGTACTCCCCAAGCTGATGTTAATCCGACTACGAGCCATATAGGATTGACTTCACTAGAAGGCACAAATAAATCCTGAATCCATTTTCCCCAGGTTGAAGACTGTTCATATAAGTAATTGCGATCGGGGTCACCAAAATCATTAGTGTGATTATGATGTACTCGGTTATGAACCGCTTTCCACAGTGTTGGTGGCATCCACAACATTGTTAGTCCTAGAAAGCCAATGATATAAATTAATCGGGCGTTTTTAATCACGCTACCATGCATCAGATCGTGGGTGCTAAATAGTAAGACAACCACGCTATTACCCATAATGATACTTAGGGGAAGATAAAGCCATAAAAGAGATGGCAACCAACAATCTAAGCGAGCCGCTATCATCCACCCTAGTATCAAAATTGCCAGATTAATGAACAAGATAACTAACTTACTTGGATCTGGGATAAATGCTTCAGGTGGAATGAGGGAACGTAATTCTTTCGCATATATTTTCTGGTGAATCAGTGTTTGATCAGTACTAACATTCATAAATCATTGTCACTCACGTAAAGAATTGAACTAAATACAGTTTTGCGGTAAATCGTAGCGTTTTTAAACGCAGAGTCTTTCGTAATTTTATGGATTACGAACTTATGAAAGTCTATACTAAGACATTCCAAAAGCTAACTGATCTCCAAGACCTTCGCAAAAAAAAGGATGGAGAGATAGGAATAATGTAAAAATCAACTAGAGAAGGGCGATCGCAGGAGCAAGGGAAGCAGTTCTTCAGTATGAAAAGAATGGAAAACAATCTTTTGTTGCTTATGAAGTTACTTCTGTTTTCCACCAATTGGGTGAATTTTGCGGTACTAGTTTCTTATTGTTCTAACATTTGGAAGAATCTAGTAAAGTAATCTGGAAAGGTTTTCGCTGTACAGCCAGGATCTTTAATTACAATGCCTGGAACCTTCAAGCCTGTGACAGCAAAAGCCATCGCCATTCGATGATCGTGATAGGTTTCAATCGCCGCCGGGGTAATGGGGCCAGGCTCAATTTTCAGTCTATCTGCAAATTCTTCAACCTTGACTCCCAGCCGACGTAACTCTGTGACAACAGCTTTAATTCGATCGGTTTCCTTATATCGAATATGTTCCACGTTACGAATCGTAATCGGTGAACTGGCAAAGGGCGCGATCGCTCCTAATGTTTGCACCAAATCTGATATATCATTCATATCAATGTCGATGCCTTGCAATTGCTTCGGCCCTGTCACTTCGGTGTAATCATCCGAATCTTTAATTTGGCAACCCATCTGTTCTAAAACATCCAGCCACAGAATATCACCCTGGCAAGATTGTTTAGTCAAATGTTTGACGCGCACCCGTCCACCCGTGACGGCGGCGGCGGCAAAAAAGTAAGAAGCATTTGACGCATCGGGTTCTACTGTGTAATGTCGAGCTTGGTAACGTTGACCCGCTTTAATCTGAAATTGATTATCGCCGATTTGATTCACCTCAACACCAAAATCCGCCATCAGACGACAGGTCATTTTGACGTAAGATTGAGAAACTAATGTCCCCTCAACCTCAATGTTCGTATCTTGTTGAGCATAAGGCGCAATCATTAGCAGTGCTGAAAGTTGCTGACTTGTTTGGTTAGCTTTTAAACTAAAATTTCCGCCAGCGAATCCCTTACTATAGACGGCGTAGGGCATAAAGCCGGAGTTTCCTTCAAAGTTAATGGTTGCTCCGCCTGCTTCTAGTACCGTTAACAAGTCACCCATCGGCCGTTCTCGCATTCGGGGAACGCCATCTAGACGATATTCACCGTTACCCAATGCCACCAGCGCCGAGATAAACCGTGCTGCTGTACCTGCCAAACCCACAAATAAATCTGCCTGTTTAGCTGGAATCTCGCCTCCTCTTCCGGCGACTTGAATCTGTGCTTGATGAGGATTCAAAGTAATGGGGATGCCCAATTGCTCTACGCATTTGGCAAAATACTCGCTATCTTCACTAAATAAAGCATTTTCTAAAACGGAGTCACCTTCTGCCAAAGCAGCGACAAGCAGCGCTCGATTGGTAAGACTTTTAGAACCGGGAATTTCTACCGTGGCATCCACTGGCCGATCTAGAGCAGGAATTGCAATGGTATCCACGTTAAACCTCTAAGTAGGCGGTTAGCTACAACTTTATATATTGATATATTGACATATTGTGGCCAAAAGGGGCAGGGGAAGCAGGAATATTGAGATTAACCCATGCCCAATGGCTCGTAGTTGAGTGGAAAATCTGACTCCGCTTTTGGGAATACTTGATTTATTCACCTGACTAATCTAGAACTCAGGCATTATCAATATGAAATGGAGCAAATGAATTTCTCAATCCTCGAAATGGGAATCGAGATTAATACAGGCGAGGCCGTAGCGGAAAATGTTGGTTCTCAAAAACGCGCTCAATATACAGTTGTTGGCAGCTATGTTAATTTGGCTGCTCGAATTGAGTCTAAGAGGCTGTTTGAAAAGTCAAAGAAATGGTAAAAAAGCTCTCTCAGTATACGCTGTGAATATATAGTAGACAGCACTGAGAGAGCAACATGAGTAAAGCATACCCCAGCAATCTGACCCGTGCTCAATATGAATTTCTGAGTGACATGATTCCAGAACCA
>NZ_JACJQM010000102.1:0-16974 GCF_014696655.1 Nostoc sp. FACHB-888
ACGAACCCTGGTTAATGCCACTGCCAAACTCAATCTCTGCTTCATCAGGCTAATGATTAAGAGGCTTGCAGTACCTTCTTAGATGTCAAATGGGTTCTATATGTCTTTAAGTGATTATCTGTTCGCATTACTTACTTGTGATGGTGGGGAGAAGTTTGCAGGCCAGATGCTACCGATTCGAGTTCCATAGCTTGCCCCATCGCTCACTTCACCGAGGAAAAAGCGGTCGGTGCCAGCAACTCGTTGCTGATGTTCTGCACAAGTTGACCATCTTTCTCAGTCTCGGTGCTGATCGCGATCCATTCGGGGTCGGCGAGGAATGCGTTCCAGCGCTCTTGGCGTTCAGCCATGCTGTCCCAGGTAAGCATGTAGGTGAGGCGTTGATTGCTCTCGCCGATTAACGTTGTCCAGAATCCGGCTTGGCGGATGCCATGCTTTTCCCAAATCTGTAACGTATGGTTCTGGAAGCGCGACAGCAGCGCGGGTAGTCGTCCGGGCATGGCGTGATAAATGCGTAATTCGTAAATCATGCCTGTGTTCCTTTAAAGGTTAAGCGGTTGAGAGCATCAAAGTCATTCTTCTTGGCGCAAGGTGGTGTCAGTGACCCGCACTCTGTCCACCATCGACATGAAGGATTTCACCCGTCACAAAGTTGGCTGATTCGAGGTAGAAGATTGCATCAACGATGTCAGAGATTTCACCCATACGATCGATTGGATGCATGGCAGCGAGCTGTGCATGGGTCTCGGCAGGGTGCATTGGCGTCTTGATGTTACCTAGCGCGATCGCGTTCACCCGGATACCGCGCTTGGCATACTCGATCGCCAGCGATCTGGTCGCGGCATTCAGTCCGCCTTTAGTGAGTGATGCAAGTACAGATGGTACGCCAGCGATCGGGTTGTCAACCAAGCTCGTCGATATCTGCACAACATGACCGCTGCCCTGCTTCTCCATCTGGGCGATCGCGAGTTGCGTCATGTGAAAAAAGCCAGTGACGTTGGTGCCCACATATACTTCGTAGTCAGCCTCGGTGTATTGGGTAAATGGCTTGGCGATGAAGATGCCAGCGTTGTTGATGAGCGTGTCGATGCGCCCGAAGCGGGACACGCCTTCGGAAATTGCACGCTCGGCGGTTTTTCGATCAGCGATGTCGCCGGGTACTGTGAGAATTGCATCATCGTTCGATGGCTCGATCGAGCGCGAGGTGGCGACTACCCGATAGTTGCGATCGCGGTATGCCTTGACAAGGGCTGCGCCGATGCCCTGCGATGCGCCAGTAATAACAGCAACTTTCTGTTCAATGCCCATAGTAAAACTCCTTTATGCTTTTGAGGGGTTAGTAAAACGAGGGACGAATCTATTGAATGGCACAGTGCAAAGTCTGTTTTCAGTCATAGAACTTATGTGTTGACAAAAATGCAAGTATGCAATATGAGCTATAGAGTTGTGGTTCTATTACTTGCCAGAGTCTGTTTTTACGGTGGCTTGCAGCTGATGTTCGAGATGTAGAATTTCCGCTGCCCGCTCCCCGATGATCACGCAGGGAGCCATCGTGTTACCAGTCGTTATTCGCGGCAGAATTGATCCATCAGCAATCCGGAGATTGTCGATTCCATACACTCTCAGGTTGCTATCCACCACCGACATAGAATCTCGACCCATCTTCGCGGTGCAGGTTTCGTGCCAGAAACTCGTCGCAGCATCTCGAATAAAGCGTTCGAGTTCGGCCCCTTTCAAATTACCTGGCATCACTTCGCGCTTGACAAACGGACGAAGGGGAGCGGAGTTACCGACTTCGCGGCAGAGTTCTACGCAGGCGATCGCGGTTTTGAGATCATCCGGCTCAGACAGCGTGTTTGCATCGATCAGAATTGGGTCGGATGGATCGGCTCCCGTCAGGCGCAGACGGCCTCGGCTTTTGGGGTGCACGAGCGCTCCAAATAACGTCCAGCCTGCATCAGGCAGCCCAAACCGGACGGCATTCTCGGCACTGGATTTTGGCACCTCGGCTTGACAAACAAATAAGTCTGGACTGTCAAGCTCGGGCTGGCTCGTCGAGAAAAAGATTGCCTCAGACAAGTTATTTCTTGGTGCGAGAGCGTTTTGATATTCCCAGACACAATCAAATGCAACGTGGTCTTGAAAATTTTGCCCCACACCGGGAAGGTGCTGCACAACAGGAATTCCAAATCGCCGCAACTCGGCTTCATCGCCGATACCGGATTGCATTAGCACTTTTGGCGTATGGATTGCACCGAGCGACAGCACGACTTCGACTGCCGCACCAATGCGATAGATCGCGCCCCGATAAGCGATCTCCACGCCAGTGACCCGCTTGCCCTGGAACGTCAACCGTGTGACCAGCGCATGACTGAGAACCGTCAGGTTTGGCCGATCCATATAGGGGAAGATGTAAGAGCGGAATATCGATTCGCGTTTGCCATTGCGGACTCGCACATCGCTGATAGAAGCGCCCTTCACTGCTTCCATCATCCGTCCGTTCGGATTTTCAAATGTAGGAATACCCGCCACCCGCGCTCCTTCAAGCGTTGCGGGTGCGATCGGGTTTGGATCTGGCGCGGGCTGGACAAATACTGGCCCTCCTGTTCCGCGATACATCGGGTCTGGCACGCCATGCCAATCTTCCAGGCGACGATAAATCTTCAAGACGGATTCATAATTCCAGGCTGGATCGTTGGCAACGGATGCGAAGAAATCCCAATCATGCTTGTGTCCGCGTGCCCAAACCATGACGTTGATGCTCGATCCACCGCCAAGTACCTTGCCCATAGAGAACGGAATCGAACGACCGTTCACATGTCGATTCGGCTGGCCTGGGAAGCTCCAGTCGCGATCGCTTCCAAGGTTCATTGGCCATTGATTTGCTTCCATGACACTTGGCAGATCATCAGTGCCTCCAGCTTCAAGCAGCAGAACGCTGACATCTGGATTCTCGGCCAGCCTGCGGGCAACCACCGAGCCAGAAGATCCAGATCCGCAAACAATAAAATCGTACTGGTGCCTTAGCTGGGAGGTGAGCTTGTGCTGGTTACTGCGGACACGCTCGGCGAAAATATCGCGACCATCAGCGCCACGTTGATAGTTGTCACGTTCATCTTCGAAGGACTCGTTCTCAAAGTTCGTTTTCATTGTGCCTACCTCGCTTTCAAAATCGAATTAGCTCGGGTTGCTTCTTTCCGTCACATCTGCACGATAGGCAACGGCTTTTGGATCTTCTTCCAGTTTCATCACAATCTCCAAAGGAGATAATGTGTGAATTGCAGGTCAGGCGATGGTCGAAGCTGCTACGCGGTGGTTATGGTCAGTACTGGTAGCGACTGGCAGCCATGCTTCAATTTCTTGTGCCATTTTCGCGGCGTTGTTCTGGTACATTGCGATCGTGTCCTTCCCGACGGGCAAATGCAGTGGCGGGCGTTCTGTATTGGCGAGTCGAATAATCACCTGAGCAAACTTTTTCGGATCACCGGGCTGCTGCCCATGTAGCGCATCGGCTCCGCTCCGCATCGGCCCTACCGTTTCCTGGTAATCGTCGATGATGGTCTTAGCGGTAACATAAGATTCAGCGCTCAGGAAGTCGGTACTAAAAAGACCAGGAGCTACTGCCGTGACGTGGATGCCGAGCGGTGCTAGTTCGACTGCTAACCCTTTTGAGAGACCTTCGACGGCAAATTTAGTGGACCCGTACAATCCCCAGCCCGGAACTGTATCGTAGCCGAACAGCGAGGTGATATTGATCACCCGCCCGGATTTTTGCTGGCGCAGGTACGGCAACACCGCACGAGTCACGTTCAATAACCCAAACACGTTGGTATCATACTGTTTACGAACTTCGGCATCCGTGGCTTCTTCGATCGCAGTAACCATGCCAAACCCGGCATTATTGACTAAGACATCAACCCGGCCGAAACGGGTAACGCTTTGCTTAACAGCCTCTTGTACCTGGTCTTCCTGGGTGACATCCATCTGCACAACGTACAGATCCGGGTGGTCGTGCAGGGTAGCGGCAAGTTGTGCGGGTTGACTGCGAACCGTTGCTATTACCTGGTCGCCTGCTGCCAGGGCTGCTTTGGCAATTTCTAACCCAAAGCCTCTGGAAGCTCCGGTAATGAACCACACTTTCTGCGTTTTCATCTTGTTCTCCTTTAGGTTGGTGAAGCTCAATGCCCACCTCGATTAACTTCATTCTTCTGCGATCGCCCAATATACACCACTCAAGTTCTTTGAGTTAAAACGCGACTTAATCATTTGGATTGGAGGAAAACAGCAGGAAGGGAGCTTGTTAGACCTGATATGCTTGGCTGTTAGCTGCGTGATGAAGTAATTCTGGATTTTCCTGCTCACGAACATAACGTTGAGTGATATTGGCAACAGTGATGTTGTTATCATCCCAACTCACCAGCTCTTGAGTGTCTCCGGCTCTAAGTTCGGTAGTGTCGATACATCAAAATTTTTGTAGGCAATTTTACGTCTTACTTGTCGTCCGCTCTGGTCAGGTTCTCTTCATTGGTATCGACAACAAAGACGGCTAGCATACGCATGGGTTGAGTATCACTGGCATTTGCGCTGACACGATGATGATCGCCAGGCACTTCAAAAAAATTCTCACCAGCGTGATACACCTGCTCCGGCTTATCATTGATTTTGCTACGAATCGCACCTTCAAGTACGGTTGCATAGACAAAAGCCGAGGCTGCATGGATATGTGCGGGTGTGGAGCCACCTGGTGCATATTCGACCAGCAAGCCTTTGATACTCTTTCCAGGCACATTGGGAAGGGCGCGATCAAAAACCAGCGTTACCTTAGACAGATCATTAGACGTATCAGCAGATAAATCATTGGCTGAAGCTGCGAATACGGGGAGAGTTGCGAATATGGAGAGTGTTATGAATATGGAGAGAGTCATGAATGCAACTCGTGAGAAAAATCTAGTAAACACTTCCGTTCTCCTTACGTGAATACAAACTGGCAGATATAAATCCGTATCATGTGCCCTCATGCTGAATCAAGCCGATCGCGGATTAGACATATGTAGGTTGAGTTGAGCTTTGCAAAACTCAGTAGTTATGGGATGTTGAATTTTGTGTCTTCAACTCAACCGATGTCAGCATTAAATTCTCATTGCTGATCTTTAAGCGATCGAGCGGTTGAGCCAGTCCTCAAAACGGGTCGAGCCGATGAGTGAGTTGCCCTGCGGAACAAGCTGATCGTTCAACGCTGCACCAAAGTAACGGGCGTGGCTGTCTACAACTACCTGACGTGAGTCGTGAGTTGCACTCAGGAATTGGCGGATGATTTCCTCGAAACGGAACCGATCTGGGCCAGCTAAATCGATAATGCCGTTTACTGGCGCTCTCAGTATGATATCGACCAGCGTGTCAACAACGTCATCTGACCAGATGGGCTGGATAAAGGCAGGGGGCAAGTGAACCGTTTGCCCATCCGTGGGGAATTGAGCGATGATCGTCTCAATGAACTCAAAGAACTGCGTAGCGCGGACGATTGTATAGGGTATCGCTGCGGACTGGATCAACTTTTCCTGAGCGACTTTCGCACGCATATAGCCGCTATCAGGGATGCGATCGGCACCGACGATTGATACCACAACGTGATGAGCCACACCCGCGTCTGCTTCCGCCGCCAGCAGGTTTCGGGATGACTTCTCGAAGAACTCCAACACGGCCGCATCTTCAAAGGAGGGTGAATTTGTCACATCGACAACAACTTGAGCGCCCACTAACACCTCAGCCAGTCCCTCACCTGTAACAGCATTGACACCTGAAGAAGGGGACGCTGCCACCGTCTCATGTCCGCGCTCACGTAGCCTGCTGACAAGCTTCTTACCGATCAGTCCATTGCCACCTATGACAACAATTTTCATGACAAAACCTCTGATAATTTAAAGAACAGGGTTGTTGAGTTTTGAGCCATCCGCAGTGAGTTGTGAAAACACGAGAACTTACCTTCAATTAAATGCGTAGGTCTTTGCGAATATTTTGCTCCTAGCTCAATTTCCTGCCAGTTTGGTGTGTTGGTGGCGGCACAGGCGACAAATACGATGCACCTCTAATTGAATGGAATAGTGAGATGTGCGAAGCTCGTAAGCAATCAAAACTATTCCCCCAAAAAGAACGGCAACTCCACCGAGAAAGAGTATCAGTGCCATCTGTGATAGCCAACTGGCATTCGTGGCGACTGCTATGGCAATGACCAGCATATCCAGCATAAAGACTAGGATGGAAGTATAAGTAAGAACAAGAGCATCATGCACGAAATGATGGTGCCTCAGCAAATCCCTCAGCAGGGATTCAAGTTCTTGTACCCTCTGAGCTTTGTTTTGATTGTGAGCCAGATCGGACTCCTGCAAGTCGCTCAGTTCGTGGTTGACGGTACGTAGGCGATCGCCAAGGGAACCGTACCGGACAATCAACCCATTTACCACGATGGCACAAGCCGTGATCATAACGACAGGCACAATGATCAGGTCAATTGTCTTTGTCACTTCCTCAATTGACGACATAATGCCACGCTCTCTTAGATAAGGCGTTAACCATATCTCTATTTGATTTCGGCGGGGTCGAATTCGGTGACTCGTCCCGGACGGGCAGCCAGAAATACATCGTAGGAAGAACAATAGGCAATCGTGACATCATCAGCTTTGTTGTAAAGATGAACGACCGTGTTCGCTCCTCCAGGTTGAAGGGCAATGGGTTCCAGGTCGCCAAAAAAGAGGCGACGAATGGTATCACCGCTGCCCAATTCATCCCTTAATTTCCGTAACAGAGCCAGTTTTCCTTCCAGGGTTGGAGGGGTTGGATCAGCAGGATGCTTTGCTTGAGTCATAATTGTTCTCCAATGTTGCTAAAATTACTGGTCAAACTTTTTCATACCCAGACGCAGTCAAGTTGCGATGAAACCATGCTGCTCAGGCAAGTAACAGGTTTCCTTTTAACCAAAAGCCACGGTGGTGTGAACCTGGCAAGCCGCACCTTTACCGTCTAGATCACTGAATGTTGCAATGCTCTACTTTGTTTAGACAGGGAGATTGAGTTTGGCAGTCACTGTTGCGAGTTTGCTGCCAAGTTGCAGGATACTTGTCTGTTGGGCTTCATCCTTCAAATTGCCATTCTCATCAAACGCTTGATAAGCGTTCCCAATTGCCTGCTGATCTGGCAATACCAGAACTCCAATGTTGCCAAGAATGGAACGGACATGAGTTAATCCTCGTAAGCCTCCCAAATTTCCAGGGGAAGCACTCATTAACACCGCAACCTTTTCTTTGAAACACACCAATGAAGGTTCGTCCGGTTCAGGACGCGATGCCCAATCGATCGCATTTTTCAGCAGTGGGGTAATCGAACTGTTGTATTCTGGGCAGGCAATAAGGAATCCCTGATGCGCTTTCATCAGGGACTTGAGCTTGAGGGCATTCTCTGGCAGTCCCTCAGCCTCCTCCAAATCTCCATCATAGAGCGGTAAAGGCAGATCGCGAAAATCCAGGTAAGACACTTCTGCACCTACGGCTTTAGCTCCTTCAACGGCAATTTTCGCCAGTTTTTTGTTGACAGAATCTTGGCGAGCACTCCCGGCAAAAGCGAGAATTTTGGCAGTGATCATGAATTCCTCCTTTCCTTCTAGTTTTCTGATGATGAGTTTATGGTTGTTGAGTTTTAAGCCATCCGCCGTGAGTTGTGAAAACACGAGAACTTAGGGACTTCCAACTAAAAAAATATCCCATCGCATTTAGGGCAGGGGAGCAGGGGGCAGGGAGCAGGGGGAAAAATAGTAGTGTTGAGTCCAGAAATTTGGATAATTTATTTTTTGGAGTTCCCTTACCCTCGATCAGCCATGTTTTTCACTCATGGCATTGCCACAGCGGTACGCAAACCGGAACAGTCGGGAACGAGAGTGGTTAAAACCGTTGAGAGGAACTCATATTGCCTTCTCTGGTGACTGAGTTGTTCTCAACGCTAATCCACTAATCCAACATCCCAATCCATCGACAATTAACATCAGGTAAGCAGTGAGTTGGAAAAGCAAGCCCCAACCTTCAAAGGACACTTTAGAAACATGATCCGGGCTAATGACCAAGTGATGATTGTAGATTGCAGAAAGGAGTGAGCCTGCCATTGAACCCAGCAAGAGCCAGCTACCAATGCGGTAGAACGACGTCCAGAGTAAACCGGCTGCAATAATGGGAGCTAATATCACCACAACACCTACAAACAAACCCTGCAGCAGAGAAAGGGAAACTGGGATTTCGTTATGCGCGAAGCCGTGCAGTCCATGAACGATTACATGCATAACGACGATCGCTGTTCCATACTGAGCAATCTTCATCTTACTTCTCCTTTAACCTGTTAACTGGCATGAGCCGCAACGGTGTTAACCATCCATTCCAATGGTCGAGGCTGAAAATTCAGTTCGCGTTTTGCTTTGGCATTCGATGCACCTCGCATCTGAGTTTGGTAGTAAACAATGTCCGCGCCACCCTCCATTTTCAGAGCATCTTCAACCGATACTCGCGGCGGTGGGGGAGCATTCAGCGATCGAGCAAACGCAGGGAGCCATTCGCGCACTGCTAAAGGCTGATCATCGACAATCAGATAAACCCCAGGATTGCCCTGCTCAACTGCTGCAACAGTGGCGATCGCTGCATCCTCAATGTGTAACCACGACCAGACGCCATCCCCATTCCCGACGATCGGAAACTGTTGCTGCCGCACTTGTTGCCCTACATCACCATCCGGGTTGAACCAGGTGCCGGGTCCGTAGAAGAAACCATAGCGTAAGGCAATTCCTTCGAGATTGGATGTTTCCAATAAACGACGTTCAATCTCAGTCATAACGCCAGACTCTGCGGCAACGACGGGGGAAGCGTCAAGCACTAGAGGCGTTTCCTCATCTGCCAATCCAGCACCGGGAATTCCCCAGATGGCGATCGACTGTCTCAAGTAACGGCGCACTCCTGCTGCCTGTGCTGCCGCTAGCACATTGGCACCTCCTTCTAACCGAATGCGCGTATTGAGAGGCGCTGCCGCAGTCATGGATTCGCGGCTGTAAGTTCTGGGTAGGGCGGTAAGTTGTTCAATCACCACCTCCGGTTGAGCGTGGGCGATCGCTGTTTTGACTGAATCTGGGTCGAATACATCTGCGATCGCAGGCTCTATTCCCTGTTCCACTAATGACTGTGCTCTTTCTTGGGAGCGGGTCAGCGCGACAACATTGTGTCCTTTGGCAAGTAATTGGTCGAGTAGCGGGCGACCGATCGCTCCTGTTGCCCCGGCAACAAAAATCCTCATTTGTGACTCCTCTAAAACTTGTTAGCTAGTATGGCACTACATTGCGTTGATAGCGGAAGTGGTAGAGGGGTAAGGGAGTAGAGGGGATGATAAGTAACTCCTCCATTCCTCTACTTTTCCACCTATTTCCTTCATAACCTCTGTCGCGAACTTCGCTTCTGTCCTTAAGCGATCGATGTTCCATTACCGTCCGGGAAGCCGCACCCTGACCTCTTGGAGTATCCAACCATTGCCGTCAGGATCACTGAACGAGGCATAGGAAGCATAATCGCCACGCTTTGGATCGGGACCTGGTACTCGTCCCTCAGTTCCTGCATGGTGGAAGATCCTGCCGATGTCGTGGAACACCTCGCTCACCTCCACACCCCGCTCAACAAGTTCGGCACGGGCTGCTTCGATGTCGTAAACTATGAGATACAAGCCTTGAACTGAGCCTGGCTCGGCTAACGACACTCCTTTCCCAAAGATGATTGATGCTTGCGATCCAGGCGGGGTAAATTGCACGACTCGGAAACCATTCTCGCCAGGAAAGTCAGCATCGAGTCGCCATCCCAACGTTTTGTAAAAGTCTTTGGAGCGATCGACATCGGCAACGGGTATCACCACAACTTCGAGTTTCATGTCTTGACTGGTTACAGAATTGCTACTCATCTTGTTCTCCTTTAGATTGGTGGATTTGCTGTTCAGATTCGTTACTTTTCATTCTTGGGCGATCGCTCAATTTAGACCACTCAAGTTCTTTGAGTTAAAACGTGATTTAATTGTTCGGCATTGGAGGAAAGTAGCAGGAAATGAGCCGGAAGTAGTTAGATTTAATATGCTTTAGGGAAAGATCGCAAAAACGTTAGTTAATTGCTGCCACAATGGCTACTATCAATTGCTCAATAGTCCAACGCTCGCGATAACGAATCTCATTAACAAACAAAGCTGGTGCAGCTTCTACCCCACTTCGATATCCACCTTGAATGTCTGCAATGATGTGATCGACATAAACTCCTTTGGATAAGTCTTGCAAAAATCGAGGAATGTCAAGTCCCAGACGATTCGCATATTCCACAAGGTATCCGTTCTCTAACGCTTGTTGATAGATAAAGAGCATCTCATGCATCTGCCAAAACTGGCCTTGCATTGCTGCTGCTTCCGCTGCTTCTGCTGCCCGTTGAGCATGAGGATGAATCTGTTTCTGGGGAAAATGACGAAAGATAAAACACACATCATTCTCCGCCAAAGAATGACTTAACTGCTGTTGAGCGGCTTTAATCAACCGATAGGCGTTTGCACTTTGAAAACATTCATAATCTCCATACATAATGAGTACAACACTGGCACTTAGCACACCTTGAATGTGATCCTGAATTAAAGGCGGGACAAACAAGGAATGATGCTTGCGATCGTCAGCCATCTTTCAGACCTGTCAAGCAAACTTACAGCAGTTTTCATGTATTTGAACCACATCTGTCGTAGGGGCACAGCATTACTGTGCCCTTACTGCGTGGTCTATTTACCTGAAAATAGCTGTAAACCCTGCAACTAAATTGCTGTTAGCGTTTCCATGAATTCAATATAGGTAATTGACTCCTACATGTCATCCACTGAAAGTTCATAATTTAGCACAATATAAGGATGGATGAAGTAATCCATCAAAAGCAGTAGATTAACTCCGACTAAAGTCGGAATCCAAGCCTTAACTAAAGTGAAACCTATAAATTAACAAGCCCACGTTTAACAGCAACAATGACGGCTTGGGTGCGATCGCTAACTGCCAGCTTGCTCAAAATACGAGTCACATGCGATTTAACAGTGCTTTCACCAATATTTAGAGCAGTTCCAATGTCTTGATTACTCAATCCCTGCGCCATTAAACGGAGCACTTCTAGCTCTCGTTCACTGAGTACTGGGTTGTTCATCCGTTCTACCAATTTTCTTGCCACGGTCGGAGAAACATACTGCTGACCATTATGAACGATGCGGATCGCATTCAAAAGTTCATTTGGTTTTGCATCTTTAAGCAGATAGCCCTGAGCACCTGCTCGCAATCCTCGATAAATATCTTCATCGCCATCATAGGTTGTTAGCACAATAATTCGAGCTGACTTAAATTCAGCACAAATCACAGTAATGGCTTCAACCCCTGCCATTCTCGGCATTCGTAAATCCATGAGGGTGACATCAGGCTGATGTTCACGATAACGGTCGATCGCCTGTTGTCCGTCCTCTGCTTGAGCAACCACTATCATTTCTGGATCATAGTTAATGATGTTTGCCAATCCTTCTGTAACGAGGGAGTGATCATCAACAATCAGAACCCGAATTTTAGTAGATTGACTCATAATGATTTTCACTCCCGGTTGACAATAACAATAATTTCTGTACCTTGTCCAGGTTGGCTTTGAATCGCCAGGTGTGCCCCAATCTGTTCTGCTCGCTCGCTCATTCCCAACAAACCAAAGCCACTAGGTGATGAAATACTACCAAGCCCAAAGCCCTGCCCATCGTCTTTAACGCGCAAAAGACATTGAGCATCGTTGTACACTAGCTCAACCAGAATTGTATTAGCATTGGCGTACTTGATGGCGTTTGTTAAAGCTTCCTGCCCAATCCGTAGTAAGTGATTTTCCATTTCAGTTGGAAGAAAGTAAACTATACCCTTGCTTTCGTATATTAAAGTGGTCTTGGTAGTTGACCGCATTTGAGCCACAAGGTGATGTAGAGCACTCTGTAAAGTATTCTCTTCTAACAACTGGGGACGGAGCGCTACCACTGAACGACGAGCTTCAGCAAGTCCAGTTCGAGCTAATTCATCAATCTTTTCCAGCCTTTCCAGATATATCTGAGCACAGCCCGAATCATCTGTCAACATTTGTGTTACAGATCCTACATGGAGCAAAACGCCTGTAAAAGCCTGTGCTAATGTATCGTGAATTTCTCGTGCCATGCGGTTGCGCTCTTCGAGAATTGAAGCTTCTTCAGCACGTCTGCGTTCACGCAGTGCAGCGTTTCGCTGTTCGCTGATATCTGCAATCAGACCATAATATCCTTTCACTTGACCATTGTCATCGAAATCAGGGATGAGGGAATTACTGATATATTTCTTGCCAAACACACAAGGAATTTCTGCCTCATAGGTTGTGATTTGCCCTGCCAGTGCTTGATTGATGTATGGTTGTACAACTTGATAAGACGCTTCACCCAAGTTTTCGCAAACATGCTTGCCCAGAATCTCACCTGGACTACGGTGAAACCATTCCTCGTAAGTGCGGTTGGCAAACCGATAACGCTGGTTGGCATCTACATAGGTGATACAAACAGGTAGAGCGTCCGTAATCACTCGTAATTCCTGTTCTCGATGGCGTAGTTCTGCTTCGCTTTGCTGTAAAGCTGCTGTCCGTGCTGCAACCTGTTGTTCTAAGGTGCGATTATAATCAGCAAGTAGTCTCTCAGCTTTTTTGCGCTCAGTAATGTCTTGAAAGGCAACGATTCCATAAACTACATTGCCCTGTTCATCAAAGACAGGAGTGCCCCATACCTCAATTGGAATGGTTGCATTGTTCTGCCGGATATCTACATCATCAATCTTGGTACGTTCGCCGCTCAACGCCCGGATGGCTGGCAGTCTCTCTGTTGGATAGATTTGATTCGTTCCGGTCACATAGAACTGATAAACCTCAGCGATTTGATTAGGTGGTACGGAAGGATCAATCCCTCTACCCATTAGCTGGATACCCTGTTGATTGGCGTAATAAGGACGGCCTGCCGCATCGACGATGCCAATTCCGACTGGAATCGCTTCTAGAAATTGAGCCATCTGACTTTCGCTAGTGCGTAGTTTTGAGTAGAGTTTTGCATTTTCGATCGCAATTGCTGCCTGAGTAGATAGTAAACTTAGAAGTTGCGTTCGCGTAGCGTCTCCAAAGGAGACTCGCTCTGCTGTGAATGCCCTAGTTACTAATCGATTTTCCAGATACAGCACACCAACAAGTTTACTTTGATTCAACAGTGGCAAACAAAGAAGTGATTTCGTTTGGTTCTGCTGAATATATGGCTCATTGATGAAATTACCTTCACGAGTTGCATCATTTAAGATCACAGATTCATGAGTCCGAATCACATAATGAATGATGGATTCGGGTAAGCGATTTACCATTGAAATCGATTGCATTACTTGTGTAGCACAAACATTCGTACCCTCCGGGTGACGCTCGTTCCTCGCTACCGCTGACGCTAACAGCAGTTTGCTTATGCCGGGGAACCCGTCCACCGCAATTGCTTCACCATCATTGAGTTCACAAGCAGCCTCGATCACCCATTCTCCTGCGTTTTCCAAAATCAAGCATCCAGTTTGTGCGCCAGCATTCTCAATTAATATCTGCATCAAAGAATTGAGTAACTGATCCAGTTCAATTTCGCGAGAAATAGCTTGGAATGCTCTGATCACTGTTGCTAAATCGAAAGCAATATGTGAAGTGTTAGAAGTAGTTCCAGCAGCAGTGTGAACTTTTGTGAGAGCCACATTCAGCGACTGAGGAAAAAACTGTGGATAGCGAGTCTCTAAATCTTTGGCTTTTGCGGTTGCTCCCCATCGCTCATAGCAGTAATGGGCTTCCTTCATATAGAGTTGAGCAAACCTTTCTCGGCCACGAGCCAAGTAATGTTTTGCAGCTAACTCATAGCCTAAAGCTTCTTCTTGAAGGTACTCGTTTTCTTTAGCACCAAGAATTGCTTGTTCGTAAAACTCCTCTGCCTCAAAAAACTGACCAAAGACTCGTGCTTTCTCTGCCTCAACTAACTGAAATTTATGCAAAAAATTCATGGGGGCATGGTGTGCCCATTTCTGCATTTTTTCCTGGTTGGCGTTAACGCGATTCAACCAAGCTGCTTTTTCAGAGTTTGAAGCATCCGCTAACAAGCTCAGAAATATTAGAGAGTCATAGAAATGAAATATAGGTACAGAGATTATTGCTGTGGCTGCGTCTAAATACTGTTCTGCCAAAGTAGCCGTTTTTGCAGCTTGCTCATACTCGCCGAACAGATAGCATAAAATCAGCTTATTTAAGTAAAAATAGTGAATGCTAGTTCCATCCTTGACAGCGATCGCCTGTGATACTGCTTGCTCTTCGTCATAGAGACAACCCACTAAGCGACTTGGATTTTCAGATTGACCTCGCAGGTTAAGGATCGTTTGCTGCAACATTGCTAGCCAAGTAGAAACAGTCTCTCGTCTAATTTGATTGGTGGCTTTACGATAAATCGCTGTTTGTTGTTCCAGTTCTGTCAGTTCTTGTCCTGCAAAAAAGGGGCAATAACATAGGCTAAATGCACAATAACCTGCAAATTCAAACTCTCCACTTTCTATCCCGCTTTGATAAGCATCCGCTAAAGCGGGGAACGTGTCTTTAAGGTGGGTTTTCCAGTGAATGATATGAAAATTCACCATCAGCGATGCTTTACAGTTAACTCTCTTGCTACTTAATCTTTTCGCTAAATTTAAGGATAGTTTGCCAAATCGATAGCCCAGTTCAATGTCTTGTACAACTCCACATAGCATCATGCCATAGGCAGCATAACCGAGAAGCGACCAGATAGCGTTTCCATTGGCGATCGATAAATTCACCATCTTGCACACAATCAGCACCATCAGAGCGGGTGACACATTAAAAGCCGCACCCACTGTACTTACTAAAATGTGGATTGCTGCCAGTGGCAGAGGTTCAGTCATCTCTGGCAAATCAATCAAATCTTCGATTTTCCGCCCAGCGAATTGTGAAGCTGTTTCCTCTAATCCTGCTTGAACGTCTAACTGACTTGGAACTTCCACTAAACTAATTCCCAAGAGTTGCAGCACTTCCAAGCCAGTTTTAAGTGCTTCTTTAGGGTTTCCCTGCGACAGCCATGCTTGAATTCTGCTATCGTAAGCTTTCACTTTATCGAGCACTGTCTTGGCACGGTTGAACACTTCTTCTACAAGCCGCTCCATTTTGTCAAAGTGACCACTGAGGTATGCTGCCTCTGCTGCCTCTGAATGCAACACCAAAGTTAGATCATACTCACGCTGCCAACTTTCCACATCAAGGAGTTTAAGCCCTGCATTGAAATACTTGAAAGCTGCTTCATAAGCCATCGCTGCCAGCGCTTTCTGACCTGCTTGCAAATTCAGTTTGGCAATCTCATTCCGTTCAGATTGCTCAGTGATTAACTCGGTTGCATAATTCAGATGGTCAACGATTTCAAATAACCGCTCTGCTAGCTGCTGTGGCGAAGTCTTTTCGAGTAAATTGCGACCGATTTGCAGATGTACCCCAAGTTTTTGCGACTCATCGATTAGGGCATAAGCAGCTTGCTGCACGCGATCGTGCAAAAACTTATATTCTTGAACTAATAGGTTTTCGTCTAATTCAGATATAGGTTGAATTAATCCAGCTTGAATGGCTACTAGTAAATCTAGAGAAATTGCTTTAGGAGATTGTTTGCAAACGATCGCTAAGGTATTTAAATTAAATTCAGCACCGATACAAGCCGCTAACTGGAGAATTTGCTGTGTGTTTTCTGGTAATTTATTTAACTTAATGAGTAGCAAATCTACTACATTATCAGTAATATCCTGGGCTTGAATATCAGCAATGTTCCATTGCCAGCATAAGTGTTGTGCATCAAATGTCAGCAGATTTTCGCTATGCAGCATTCTCAAAAATTCACCGACAAAGAAAGGATTGCCCTCGGTTTTACGCAGTACTAACTGAGCTAACGAACAAACGGTGTCTGCATTCTGATGTAGCGTCTCGGCAATCAACTGACTCAATGAACCCAGGGTTAATGGTGCTAAGATAATTTCCTGAAGCATTGCCCCTTGTTTTCGCAATCTTTCTAGCGTTAACATCAACGGATGCGTTGGGTTAACTTCATTATCTCGATAGGCTCCAATTAAAAATAGGAATTGGGTTTGTTCATCAAGCAACATCAGCTCAATTAACTTCAGCGTTGCTGAGTCTATCCATTGCAAATCATCTAAAAAGATAACAAGCGGGTGTGATGAACAAAACACCCGCACAAACTTCTGAAAAATTAGATTGAAGCGATTTTGAGCTTCAGTTGCTCCAACTTCTGATACAGGCGGCTGCTTGCCGATAATTAATTCAACTTCCGGGATGATATCAATGATAATTTTTCCGTTGCTTCCCAAAGCCGTTAGCAAGCGTGATCGCCATTGTTGCACTTGCTCGTCTGGTTCACTGAGCAATTGTTGTACCAATTTTTGCAGGGCATCTGCGATCGCGCTGTAGGGAATATTGCGCCCAAATTGGTCAAACTTACCAGAGACAAAATAGCCGTGTTTTGCAGTGATGGGCTTGTAGAGTTCTTGTACTAACGCTGATTTGCCAACCCCAGCATAGCCAGATACCAACATCATCTCAACAAGGAATTGAGAATTTTCTTGATTCTTCACTCTCAATTCTTCATTCCCCGTTTCTGCTACTCTGTCAAACGCTGCTAATAATGCTTTAATCTCTGCTTCGCGTCCATACAATTTTTGGGGAATTTGAAACCGATCCGAAATGTCTTGAAGACCGAGTTGAATGCCATCGATTTTATCGGTTTGTGCGAACTGGTGAAGACCAATTTCTAAATCTGCTTTGATGCCCCAGGCACTCTGATAAC
>NZ_JACJQM010000103.1:0-16864 GCF_014696655.1 Nostoc sp. FACHB-888
ATAAAGGTGAGCAAAAAAAGATAAAACTTCTTGCTCAAACTTACGAGAATGAAGACCAAAATCTGGCTCTATATATGGATCTCCAGCATTATTTAATAGATAATCGAAAAATTTGGCTATCAAGCTGTAATCACAATTTAAATTATATGGATACCCTGCATGAAACTGCGATCGCTGTTCTATTTGTACCAAAAAATCTGCCAACTCTTTCACAACTTTACTTGACATATCTCTCTGTATCTCTTGAATTTTGATTGAGTTAATGGATGTTTTAGTCTAAATTTTACGTATTAATCCATACTTAATGTTTTATTAATAATTTTATAATCCGTTTCTATACTTAAAAAGAATACAGTGAGAATACTTATGAATCTTCAGTAAAAACACTTATTTTTTGCTCAAAAGTATATTATCCATAGAGATTACGCACTGTACAAAATAACCATAATGTGTAATACGCAAAATATCTATTTCAGGCGGTGACGGCAAGCTGATTTAACGTGAATTCCACGGATGATGTAGTGTCTATCTAAAAATTAGCTGAATGAAAAGATCACTAAGAAGTTTTACTATGCAAAACTATCCCTCTCCGACTCGGAGAGGGATAGGCTTGAACTTTAATTCAAGGCAGGTAGAGGTTTGTTAAACTCACGTATACTTAAAACTCTCCGGCTAAAGCTGCAACACACCGTTCGCAAATTAAGGGATGTTCTGCTGATTCTCCCACATGAGTAGAGTAGTTCCAACAGCGATCGCACTTTTCCCCGTCTGCTTTCACTACCCCAATTCCCCAGTCTTCCGTCTGCGCTGTATATTTTAATCCTTGCAACCCTTGAGCAGAATCTAATAATTCCACTTGGGAAGTCAATAATAGATACCGCAGTTCGTCAATCCCGTTCCCCTTAACCGGGTTAAAGGCTTTGATAGCATCGCCTAATTGTTTGTGAGGTATATGAATCAAAGCTTTCGCTTCCAGGGAAGAACCAATCATTTTTTCAATCCTGGCTTGTTCTAACACCTTATTAACATCTGTGCGGAGTTGTCGCAGCGCTGACCAAAATTCCGCTAACTCTGGATTACGCCATTTTTCCTCAATCTGCACCCAACCTGCTTCAAACACCGATTTGTAAGGTGTTTTGTAGGGGAGATATTGCCAGATATCTTCGGCGGTGTGGGATAACACTGGTGCGATCGCTCGTGCTAAATTGTCTATTGCTATCTTCAGCACTGTTTGACAACTGCGACGGCGGAAAGCATCGGTTGCACTGATGTATAACCTATCTTTGGCAATATCTAAATAAAAGTTGGATAAATCCACCACGCAGAAATTCTGCACAGTTTGGAAAAAGCGGAAGAATTGGAAACTCTCAAAAGCTTCGGTTACTTCCTCAAACACTTCGCTGATGCGGTGCAGCATATAACGGTCAAGTTCTGGCAATTCCTCGAAGGGAACTGTATCTTTTTCCGGGTCAAAATCATCCAAGCTACCCAGCAAAAACCGCGCCGTATTGCGAATTTTGCCTCTAACATCATTCATCTGCTTGATGATATTTTTACCAATGCGGACATCGCCGGAGTAATCTACCGATGATACCCACAATCTCAAGACATCTGCACCATAAGCCGGTTCTACTTTTTGATTTTTTCCACCTTCAATGATTGTATTTGGGTCAATCACATTTCCTTCTGACTTGCTCATCTTCCGGCCTTGTTCGTCTAAAGCGAAGCCGTGAGTTAGCACAGTTTTGTAGGGTGGAATGTCATTCACAGCTACACTGGTGAGCAAGCTTGACTGAAACCACCCGCGATGTTGGTCGGAACCTTCCAAATATATATCAGCAGGGTAGCGTAACTCTGGACGCTGTTGGACTACAGATGCCCAAGATGAGCCAGAATCAAACCATACATCCATTGTGTCTGTACCTCTGCGGTAAGACCGTCCATTATTACGATAGGATTCTGGTAATAACTCCTCAACAGGCAATTCCCACCAAGCATCAGAACCTTTTTCAGCGATAATTGCTTGAGCGTGGTTGATAACTTCTTCGTTCAGCAGTGGTTCTCCCGTAGCTTCGTCGTAGAAAACGGGAATGGGTACACCCCAACTGCGCTGACGAGAGATGCACCAATCGGAACGTTCCGCCACCATTGGCGTGATGCGATTCTCACCTTGGGCTGGAATCCATTTTACCGTGGCGATCGCTTTTAGTGCTTCTTCTCTAAATCCTTCCACAGAAGCAAACCATTGCTCAGTCGCGCGGAAAATTGTCGGCTTCTTCGTGCGCCAATCATAAGGATACTTGTGCGGGTATGGTTCTTCTTTCAATAAGGAACCAGCCGCATTTAAGGCATCAATCACCGCTTGATTACCATCACCCAGCACATTCAACCCCGCAAATTCTCCCGCCTCTTGGGTAAAATTGCCGTTGTCATCCACTGGTGCAAGGATAGGTAAACCGTAACGTTGACCAACTATGTAGTCTTCTTGACCATGACCGGGTGCAGTATGTACTAACCCAGTACCCGACTCAGTTGTGATGTAATCACCGCCAACAACAATCGGGCTTTCGCGGTCAAATAGGGGATGACGGTAAGTAGTATGTTCCAAATCATTCCCCTTAAAGGTGGCTTTGACAGTTAACTCAACTCCCAGGGTTGAAGATAAACGTTCGACTAAATCAGCAGCAACAATGAGATATTTGAAATTACTTTGCGCCTCTGAGTGGGAAACTTCCACTACTGTATAGTTCAAATCTGCATTCACCGCCACTGCCAAATTCCCTGGAATAGTCCAAGGTGTAGTTGTCCAGATAGCTACACCCAAATCAGGCTGATATTCCGCCAACAGTGGTTTTACAGCTTCCGCCAAACTTGTGATTGCAAAAGCTGCATAGATACTGCGGGAAACGTGACCTTCAGGATATTCCAACTCGGCTTCAGCTAAAGCGGTTTTAGAACTTGGACTCCAGTGAACAGGCTTCAAACCGCGATAGATGTAGCCTTTTAAGAACATCTGACCAAACACGCCAATTTGAGCCGCTTCATAAGTCGGCTTTAGAGTTAGATAAGGGTTATCCCAATCACCCCAAATACCGTAGCGTTTAAAATTTTGGCGCTGATTATCTACCGTAGCTAGGGCAAATTCTTCCGCTTTCTGCCGCAGTTGTAAAGGCGTTAAATTTTGCCGTTCTGCTGACTTCATGTTCTGCAAAACTTTCAACTCAATTGGCAAACCGTGACAATCCCAGCCGGGAACGTAGCGAACTTTACGCCCTTTTAGGATTTGGTAGCGATTAATAATATCTTTGAGAATTTTATTTAAGGCATGACCAATATGGAGTGAGCCATTAGCGTAGGGAGGCCCATCGTGCAGTATAAATAATTCGCCGGGGTTATTTTCAAACAGGCGATCGTAAATTTTATTTTCTTCCCAAAATTTTTGGATTTCAGGCTCACGCTTGATGGCGTTTGCCCGCATATCAAAATTAGTCTTGGGTAGGTTTACAGTATCTTTGTAACTTCCTGATTCGGTCACAGTCTCATGCCTAGAATTAGGTGTGCAGGTTTTATTAATTATAGAAGATGACATGAAAACCAAAATTTGCTATTTGAACGTGAGTTTGATAAGTATTATTTGACCTCTCCCCCAGCTCCTCTGCGTTGGCGTAAGCCTGCCGTTAGGCATAGCAAAGAGGAAAGTAAAAAGTTGAATTTTCACTCTAGTCTCTCCCTCTCCGACTCGGAGAGGGACGTTTTACGTAGTAAAACCTTCTTAGAGGTTTCTAGGCGATTAGGGGACTAATCAGAAATTTTGCGGAGGTTGAGAGTTAATCAACAGAAAGTAGTATACTTTTGTGGGTTCGCGTAAAGCTATCTAAAAGTTTCGTCTAAAAACCAAGAATTTTGGGGTTGCTCTAAATGCTAAGTCCTGTAGTAACAGTCAGTATCTTTCAAAAACAACCCGACCCTCAAGCATTTTCAGCAGGCGAAGTCATCTTTGAAGAAGGACAGTCTGGCGATCATATGTACGGGATTCTGGAAGGAACAGTGGATATATTAGTCAATGGCAAGGTTGTAGAAACCATTGATACGGGCGAAGTTTTTGGTGTCGGGGTACTTGTAGGAGTAAAAAATAGAACTTACACAGCTATTGCCAAGGTGGATACCAAACTGGGTTTTCTTGATGAGAAAAAATTTCTCTTTGCTGTTCAAGAAACTCCCATGTTTGCCTTGAAGGTGATGAAAAGTTACTCAGAGCGTTTGAGTCGAGTGCAGCATATGGTGTGAAGGAGGCAGGGGGCAGGGGGGATGTATGGCTAGTATTGCAAGTGAGCCTCCTGCCTTCAGCATAGCTGCTTTTGTGGTGAAAGATGCAATATTATACCGGAGCTAGCAATGGTACGTAAACGGTTGATTATTGAGATGGGAATGGGAATAGACCAGCATGGACAAGAACCCACAGTAGCAGCAGCTAGGGCAGTACGGAATGCGATCGCTCACAATGCTTTACCTGGGGTTTGGGAAGTTGCAGGTTTAAGTCACCCCAATGAAATGATTATAGAAGTTCAAGTAGCAGTTCCATACCCCGAACAAGTTAGAGAAGAAGAGGTACTAGCTGTATTACCATTTGGTCGAAAAACCCTCACCGTAGAATCTGGGGGAATGGTAGTTCAAGGGCGGGCGATTCCGGAACTCAATGATAAAAATGATGAAATGTTGATTGCGATCGCTGCTGTAACAGTTCTGATCGAAGATGAGTAGCTGATGTAATTCCTCTATAAACAAATCACTAAATTGAAAGTTATAGAGTAAATCGCGCGCTCGTTGAAAATTAACTGACATACAGCAATTTCCAGTAGGACTCCATTTGTGCAGGCGCAATTTTTAATCGTTAAGTATATTTGCCGATTACTTGATCAAAAAGCCTCATTACTTTATAAAAATACCTGTTTAATTTATCAAAATACTTAAATTGCTTTCTCAAAATGAGGTTTGACTTACTCAAACCCCAGTTTGCTTTCTCATTTTAGTGTTTTCCGCAAGCAAAAGCAGCTTTTACTTATTCAAACCCCAGTTTGCTTTCTCATTTTGGTGTTTTCCGCAAGCAAAATGAACTTTGACTTACTCAAAAGCTGTGTTTGCTTTCTCAAACCCCAGTTTGCTTTCTCATTTCAGTGTTTTCCGCAAGCAAAAGCAGCTTTTACTTACTCAAACCCCAGTTTGCTTTCTCATTTTGGTTTTTTTCGTAAGCAAAATGAACTTTGACTTACTCAAACCCCAGTTTGCTTTCTTATTGTTAATTTTTGAAGTTTCACCCTAGAAATGTTCTATCTCTAGGACTAAAAATTTGCTAATCCAAAGGTCTAAAATTATAGAAACCTGGAAAAAACTATGTCATTAGAAACAGAGACACTACAGGCAACACCACCAACTTCTACCTTTGAGACACTTGAGGAGAAGCAAGAATTTAACTGGAGACAATCTTGGTATGCTGTCTGTTTTCTCCAAGACCTGCCCACAAATCGTCCTCATAGCTTTTCGTTATACGATGAACCCTTCGTTTTGTTCAAAGACCAAAATGGACAGCTTATCTGTTTAACAGATCGTTGTCCCCACCGTGCAGCTAGGCTTTCTGATGGACAAATTATTGACGGTAAAATAGAATGCTCATACCACGGTTGGCAGTTTGGCAATAATGGTCAATGTCTGCACATTCCCCAGTTACCAACCAATGCTAAAATTCCGGTAAATGCTTGTGTATCATCCTTTAAGGTCTTGGAACTTAAAGGTATCATTTGGATGTGGCCAGGAGAAGCCGAAACGGCTATTGATGAGCTAATTCCATCTCTACCAGATTGGGACAAGCCGGAATGCTTCAACTTAGATTATATACGTGACCTACCTTACGACCAAAGCTATTTTATTGAAAACATTATTGACCCAGCTCATGTTCCAATCAGCCATGATGGCATCATGGGAAGTCGAAAAGATGCCCAAGCGCTGGAACTAGAAGTCATTGAGAGCAATATTCAGGGAATTAAGGGAAGGTGGAGGCGAACACGCACACCCAATACGCCTTAGATTTCATTAGACTTCATTGCTCCTAATTTGATTCTCTACAAATTTGGTAATGAACAGCAAGGTAAGTTTGGAGGCACAGCCTTATATTCAATTCCGCTAGGTAAGAATAGATGTCGGATTCTCATCAGAAATTATAGTAACTCGTTTCCCAAAAAAATCAAGCTGATGCCTCCTTGGTTAGATCACATCTTGATACGAAACAAAATCTTAGAAGGTGATTTGCAATTAGTAGTTGAACAAAAGGCACAAATTGAGCGTTTGGGACAAAATCTCAAAGAAGTGTATTTACCACTCAAAACATCTGATACTTTGGTGGTTGAGTATCGTAAGTGGCTAGATAAATTTGGGTCATCCTTGCCGTTTTATCAAGGTTATTCCACCTCAAAAAACGTCGGTAGTAGCGAGTCTGATCAAAAGTTGATCACGTTAGACCGATTCTCGCAACATACGCTTATTTGTAGTTCCTGCAATCGAGCTTATCAAGTTACAAATACGGTCAAACAAAGCTGTATAGGGGTAGCGATAGCTCTAGCTGCTGTAGCCATACTTACAGATGATTTTAGAATCAGAATAGGTGCAATATCGCTTTCTATAGCAGCAGTTGCAATGTCTGCTATGGCTCAAACACTCAAAACTCACTTTGAGCGTTCCTACACTCGTCACTAAAATAAAGACTGATAATCTTTAATCATGATCAAGTTAGTGGCTTTGCGCTAAAGTAAAAATATTGGGATCAAAATCTCTGGCAGTAAGTTCAAACACCACTAATCTTTACCACTGCGGCGATAATGTCTCAAGAGCATAACGAATCACTCCAAATTCAGGAGATCACCAAACTAAAACCGAAACACTTTGCTGATTTAGTCAGATCAGCACAATTGATTTTCGACCCCACAGCAGGAGTTTCGGGAAGAAATATCACAGTTGACTGGGAACAATTCGGAATTCCCGGTGATGTCGCTGACAATCTCAAATCACTTGGTCAGCAGTACCAATATGCATCTCCTCACATCCCTGTTGAAGCCATTTGGAGTAAATTAACTCCAGAAACTCGTATCTGGTTTGTTGAAAATAAAGATAGGTTGTGGCAGCTTGAAGAAGCTTTCCCAGCCCTTGACGAAGATTAAACGGCTGAATCATTCAAAGGAAATAAATTATTTGTAGGGGCACAATGATCATTGTGCCCCTATCCTCTCTCTATAGGCATTCTTGTTTGAAGGCAACACACGGTAAATTTAAACCTAGTACCGCAAGTCAAAAGTATTATGAAATAAGCTCTTTAGGGATTTTCAATGGTTGCTTTATTTACGCGCCTGCTGATAGTACTTATCTTGTGCTATGGCACAAGCGCCCACCGTAGGCGATCGCACTAGCTTGAGCACATAAGTTAAATTAATAAAAAAGCTTGTATAGATGAATCAAAGCCTAAGCGTTGCTCCCAGCCTGGAAGAACACACTCACGAAAATCCTGTTGTTACCAAACAACAGCTATTTACGAAGCAACTAATTGTCCTTCTTTTGGAAATGCTTCTAGCATTACCTCTGGGTTTACTCCTGACAAAGTTCCAAATTGGTAGAATTGCCTGGATATTTGGCGGGATTGCTGCTGGTACACTGGTTCTTCAAGGGTGTCGAATTTTTTATCAATATTCCCCCCAACCTAACCGCACTGCTAGAAAAGTGGGAATGGCACTTGTAGGCTTAACTGTAGGCGCTTCAAATACTCACGGTAATCTAGGTAATATTGCTTCTGGTATTCCCATATTTATTTTTCTTACCTTGTTTCTGCTGCTAAGTGGAAGCTGTATTGGTTATATTTACTCGCGCCTTAGCAAAATAAACCTATTAACAGCAATGCTGGCTACAGTTCCTGGTGGTGTAGGAATTATGGCAGCGATCGCTGCCGATTACAATAAAAATGTGAGTTTGGTTGCTTTAGTTCAGGCGATTCGCGTCACCTCTGTAGTTGTTCTAATTCCCTTCATCGCTAGGACATCAGCTGGTAATTACTATCCGCAAACACTCCCAATTAACGCTGCTTGGCTCAATTTCGATCCATCTCAACTAGAATTACTCTTATTAGTACTGCTAATCACTGGATTAGTAGTTTATCCAGCTATATTATTTAAAATTCCGGCTGGCGATTTCTTTGGTGCATTGTTGATTGGTATCGGGTTTAATCCTTTGCTACATTGGCTACCTTTTGTAGGCGATCTTAGCTTTAGTCCGCCGCCAATAATTAACTTATTGGGTCAAATGCTCCTGGGAATTACTATTGGTGAGTATTGGGGAGACAAACCCAACTTTAAAAAGCGGACTATTGTCTATGCCTTAATGTCTGTGGGGATGACCCTAATAGCAGGAGCGATCGCTGCTATACTTGCGATGCAATTAACTTCTTGGGACTGGTTAACCTGCCTGCTAGTTACAGCACCAGGAGGATCAGCAGAAATGATCTTGGTTTCCCTGGCATTGAATCATAATGTTGAAATTGTCACAACTGGCCATTTAGTGCGACTAATTGCAATTAATAGTTCTCTACCTCTTTGGGTGTTTTTGTTTCGCCGTCTGGATGAGCAACTTTCTGAACCAGTTTAATTATTTAAAGGGATTGTGCAGGGAGCAGAGGACAGCCAATACTTCTCAGATTAAGGGGCATTAATAAGATAAAATAAAATATTGACATTACTTTTAGATGTTGCCGTTATTGTCAACTACTTTTAAGAGACTGAGCTTTCGGAGTTAGGAAAGAATGGAAAGAACAGCAAACCCAAGAGTCAAAATTTGCTGTATTAGCAGCATAGAAGAAGCATGGATTGCCATTCGTTGCGGTGCATCTGCTCTCGGTTTGGTTTCTCAGATGCCGAGTGGCCCAGGTGTCATCTCTGAAGAATTAATCGCCAAAATTGCAGCTTGTGTACCACCACCGATCGCTACTTTTTTACTTACTTCAAGCCTTGATGTTCAGGAGATTATTCAACAGGTAAGGCGCTGTAGGACAAATACTGTGCAAATCTGCGATCGCCTAGAATCAGGAAGCTACCAAGATATACGAGACGCTTTACCTGGAATCTCCATTGTCCAAGTAATTCACGTCATGACGGAAGAATCCCTTGACGAAGCAATCAGCGTAGCACCCTACTTAGATGCAATTCTACTAGATTCCGGCAATCAATCACTGCTGATTAAAGAGTTGGGCGGCACAGGACGCTTACACGACTGGAACTTGAGCGCCAAAATCCGTGAGCAGGTAAACGTGCCAATTTTCTTAGCTGGAGGACTGAAACCTGAGAATGTTGCGATCGCAGTCAAACAAGTTGCTCCTTTCGGACTTGATTTGTGTAGCGCCGTTCGCACCAATGGCAAATTAGATGAGAATAAGCTCAAACTATTCTTCCAACAATTGAAATAAGGCATTGGGTATTAGTTTTTGACAAATGATTAATGACTAATGACAAATTAGCTTATTCTTTTGTTATCCAAATACTAAGGATGCTTTAAATGGTTGCCCAAATCCAAGAACTTGAAGCGCAGCACTGGGTTAAAACTCGTTCTTCCCTCGACCCTAGCGAATCCACTTTCCTGATTTGGAAAGGTAAAATTTACGCTTTTATCCCCGGTGAGAAAAAACAACTCCTGTTTAAAATGCTGGGATTAAGTGTTAGCAGGTGTATTCCCACAGCAGAGGATAGCTGGGATTTTACTTCTAGGGAGCTAACTTACTACCTGAATCCACAAACAGATGAGGTTTTGTCCAAATGGGAAAATCCTTGGACAGGGGAGACAGTTCCGGTAATCCACGTTGCCAATAATCCAGTGCAAGGGAAGTTTAAGGGAAATTTTCCCGCACAAGTAGATGGTGATAGCACAACCTTCGTTTTTGATATATTTCCTTATTACCCCAATCCCTTAGCAGACGATCCTAAATTTGCCGAATATAGCCCAAATCCAATTTATCAGGCGGTGGAATTGTTTAAATTAACTGTGCCAACCGCAGATTTATTCAACACAGCCCTCTCCTCAGTTTCTCAACTCAAACTGAGTTGGGATAGGATTGGTCAATGGCTTCCTTGGATGAAAATGGGCGATCGCCCCGGTCAACTGATCTACAGTGCTGTTGGCAGTAAAGTTAATGGTTTAACAGAATTGCCTTCACTGCTGCAAGACGAAATTAATAACCGTATTCCTCTATATAAGAAAGCCCCAAAAGAATTGATAGATGGGGAAGACATGACTTCTTGGCTGTATTTCCAAAAACACTTTCAAGCTTACTTGGCTGGTGAAATCTTTCCGCTTTCCCAAGCAGAAGAATTTTAAACTAGCCTCTAAGAGGATGTTTGAAAAGTCCTCATCTTGGTAGCAAAACGTTTTAGATCCCCCTAAATCCCCCTTAAAAAGGGGGACTCTGATTCCGGTTCCCCCCTTTTTAAGGGGGGTTAGGGGGGATCAATAAGTGCCTAAAATCACAGCCAACCACTTTTCAAACAACCTCTAAGCAATAGAGTTGTCGGGAAATAGTGAATAAAATCGCTGAAAGGCTTAGGGAGTCTAGGTTTCAATAATTTTAGTCATAAATCAATAAAAAGCTTGCCACAAGCAGATTTCAAGGATTTTTGAGCTTATTACCCAACAAGTCTAATATCGAATTGCCGGGAGAATAATTAGCTGCACGCAATTAATTACACAATAGACTTGTTGGGAAATAACGCAAAAAATCGCTCAAATGTTTACCCCACCTAAGTTTCAAGTATTGTTAGCTAAAAATGCTCAAATGCTTACTGAATTTGGCTTTCGAGCATTTTCTAGCCTATTTCCCAACAACTCTAATATCTGGTCTGAAATCCTTGCTTAGTAAATAATCAGTTATGTAATTAATTTTGTTGGGTTACTTACAGCAGTTTGCTTTTTAATTGAGGTACAAAACGCAGGACTCAAAATTAGATATGGAGAATTTCTGCATCCTGCGTTCTACCTCCTGCCTCCACCAAGTCTCAAGTTAGAGCTAAGGGAATTTTCGTTAATGAGTCCTCGTGCCTCGTGTTGTCATTGTCCAGGAGGGGGAGGAATAATCTCAATGCCGTACTTAGGTGAAGTGGTGAGAATTTTATCTAAGTCTTCAGGACTCAATGGTGGGGCAGATGTAATTTGACCATTCACCGCTTTTCCAACTTCGGCAATAAATTTCTCAAATCCGGCAGGTGTCACCCAAACTAACAGTTTGGCAGGTAAAGAGGTCATATTAGTAAATCGATGAAGCTGACCTTTGGGCGAATGGAGGAAGGTTCCAGGTGTTGCAACAAGGGTGCGATCGTCAAGCTGGAATTCAATCTCTCCATCTTGAATATAAAATGATTCATTTTCTCTACTGTGTCGATGGGGAGGCGTACCGCCACCAGGTGCAACGATTACCTCACAAAGCGCATAGGCTTCTCCTGTCTCTTCACCAATTGCTTTGAAAGTATAAAGGTCTTGACCAAAGTAATAAGAACGACCTTGATCTGGTTGAACAAAAAGTCCATTTTGATGAATCGTCACTGCAACTACTCTCCTTTTTTAGTTGGGTTTCGTGCTTCAACTCAGTCTACCAAGCCCTAGATTTAATTCCATCTACCTATCTCTGGAAATAGTCGCGCCAACTTTTGGGTAAAGCTTCAAGTTGAGCAGCACGATAAAGTAACTCTGGATTGTTTTCCGCACGCAGATAAACTTGAGTGATATTTGAGAAACTTCAAATTTGCGCCATGCCGCCATCGACAGATAACTCAATGCCGTTAACAAAGCTGCTGTCATCGGAGGCAAGGAAAACAACCGCTTTAGCGATTTCGTCCGGTGTACCCACCCGCCCAAGAGGGATAGTGTCAGCCTGACTTGCGACAAATTGCTGCACCTGCTCATCGCTCAGTCCCATGAGATTGTAGCCAGGAGTAGGCACGACACCAGGGCTAATGGCATTAACACGAATCTTGCGCTCTTTGAGGTCGAGTGTCCAATTACGGGCAAACGATGCCTTCGGCGAGCTACGCTAACGCACAGCGGCTTTGGTTGCGCTGAAAGAGTTAGTGTAAAGAATTGTGAGGTATCTGCGCTTGCTACCTGCTTACACGTTTGAAAACAGCATATTTAATCCTTCAGTCATCGTGGGATGAGTCAAAATTCCATCGCGCAGAACGGTATAGGGCATCTGAGCTTGCATCACCATTTGCACTGTCGAAATTACTTCACCTGCTTCATGGCACAAGAGTGAACAACCGAGAATCCGACCTGTCTCGGTATCCACGATCGCTTTCATGAGTCCATCGGTTTGACTTTGTGTTACCGCTCGCATAATATCTCTTGCATCCAGCTTCGCCACTCGAATGGCATACCCTTGTTGCTGCGCTTCGGTTTCAGTCAGACCTATATGAGCCAGTTCTGGGTCGATAAAAAGACAGGATGGAACCAAGCGACCTTGTATGCTGCGGTTGCCGCCATCAATCAGATTCGCTTTGACAATCCGATAATCGTCCAGTGCCACATGGGTATATTGCGGCCCACCATTGATATCGCCTAACGCCCAGATATTCGGTATGTTTGTCTCCAGGCGCTCGTTGACTGGAATAAATCCGCGTGCATCGGTTGCCACACCAGCAGCAGCTAGATTTAAGGTATCGGTATTTGGCGCACGACCAATGGCTATTAGCAAATGCGAACCCTCAAGGCTGACCTCACGATCGCCAACTTGAATCAGAAGTTTAGTTGCATTGCCAGAGCGATTCTCCAAAGGAGACGCTTCTCTGCGAGAGGCTCCGCCAATGCGAACGACCCTTAATACCTTCGCCTTCAGTAAGAATTCAATGCCGTCTCGTTCTAAAAGTGTTTGAACGGCGATCGCAATATCCGGATCGTGCTGTGACAGAATTTGCTTACTCTGCCCAATGACAGTGACGCGAGAGCCAAAGCGCCGGAACATTTGAGCAAACTCCAACCCAATGTAACCACTCCCAAGCACGATCAAATGCTCCGGCAACTGTTCTAGCTCCATGATCGATTCGCTGGTCAAAAACCCAGCTTCTTTGAGTCCCTGCATCGATGGAATCAATGGTCGCGTGCCTGTATTGATAAACAATCGTTCTGCGGTGAGTAACCGAGTAGTACTTTCACCTGTTGCCACTTCAATTGTTTTAGGTGCCATAAAGCGAGCAGTGCCAATGATCAGATTGTCCCCCAATGCGGTGTGCAAGTTGTTAAGATTTATTGGTCGCAGGGACTGCACGACCGATCGTTTCCGCCCAATCACTGCCGCCAAATCAACCGTGGGCGGTGCCGTGTTGATGCCATAGGCAGCACTGTTTCGCACAGTATTTGCCACCTCTGCACTTGCCACCATCGTTTTGCTGGGAATGCAGGCAATATTAGGGCACGAGCCACCAATCATGTTTAAGCTGCGTTCCACCAGAGCGGTTTTGCGTCCGTCCGCGACTAGTGCAGGTGCAAGGGTTTTACCCGCTTTACCGCCACCGATAATAATGTCGTCATAATATTGGGTGTCCATTTCCATCTCCTTTGCGTTTGACGTTACTTCATTCGGCAATTGGGATTATTCCACAGCAGGAAGCTCTGCTGCTTCAATCAGGTTGGCAACCTCATTGCCGTAATCTGTTGCGTAAACAATTAAGACCTTGGTCACCTTTTACCTCACATTTTTTGAAGTTGACAGATGTTTGTGCGTCAAATCGCATTTAAGTCCCGCTACCCTAAATGCTGTTTTAAAAACGCCAACGTGCGATCGCCCGCTAATTCTGTGGCTTCTTGGCGATAAGCGGAACTACCCACGCGACTAAACCCGTGACGTAAGAAATTGACGCATATAGTTTGCGATCGCATCCCCGTCTTCTTCCAGAGCAAAGTGCCCAGTATCGAGTAGATGAAACTCAAGGTTCTGCAAGTCGCGTTTGTAGGCATAGGCTCCTTGTTCTATAAAGCCCTGGTCGTTTTTGCCCCACACCACCAGCGTGGGTGGCTGATACTGACGAAAGTAGGCTTGCCATTGCGGATACAGCAGCAAATTGGACTGGTAGTTGTAAAACAATGCCAGTTGGATATCTTGATTACCAGGGCGATCAAGGAAGAGTTGATCCATGTTCCAGGTATCCGGGCTGATCGCCTCAAGATTGCGGACACCGTTGGTATATTGCCATTTCGTTGCTTCTAGGGTGACAAGGTATTTGAGCTTGTCAGTATTCTCAGGAGAAGGGTCTTGCCAGTATGCCTTGAACACGCCCCAAAAATCGCCGAGGCCTTCCTCGTAGGCATTCCCGTTTTGCACAATCAGCGCTTCCACTCGCTCTGGATATTTAGCTGCAATCCGATAGCCAATCGGAGCGCCATAATCCATCAAGTAAAGGCTGTACTTCTTGAGATCGATCGCAGTAATAAATTTCTCCACGATCTCTGCCAGGTGATCAAACGTGTAGTCAAACTCATCCACGGTTGGCATCGAACTGTTGCCGTAACCTGGATAATCCGGTGCAACCAGATGAAAGCGATCGGCAAGCGCAGACATCAGATTACGAAACATATGAGATGAGGTCGGGAAGCCGTGTAACAGCAAAATTGTTGGATTTTCGCGAGAGCCAGCTTCTCGATAAAAGATATCTAAACCATCGATCGCGATCGTGCGAAATGTAGTCATAAGATTACTCCTTGTCGGTTTATAGAACCCATTTGATATCTCATTCACTGCTAGTCTTTTGAGCAATTCTGAATGTCCAAAAGCTGTACGAACATGGCCATCCTTATCGGCCATAATCTCTGCGAATAAATCAGATGCTCCGTTCACAACAGCAGCCTGCTGAGTCCAGCCTGGTGGCTATTTACGTGACCGCTTGCAAGTATTCGAGTGAGTCAAGAGCAGCTTTCATTTGGGCTACATTCGATTACGACAGTCTAGATCACCGTTTAATCTCAACAGATACCATTGATTTTGGGCGGGCTTTGAAATGCTGATTATTTTCCTTCAAGAAAGTCCAGCAGCACAGGATTGACTTGATCGGCATGAGTCCAGTTTATAGCGTGCGGGCCACCAGGTATAACCACAAGACGACTGCCTTTAATTAGCTGCGGCAGTCTCTTTGCGGTAGACTCAAATGGAAGGATGCGATCGCCATCTCCATGAATGATCAGGGTTGGCACATCAATGCGTGGCAAATCGTCACGAAAATCGGTCAACCAAGACGGTACACAGTCCAGAGTCCCCTTAGCAGAAGCTCCTGCTGCAACATTCCAACTCATCTGGATGGCATCTTCACTAATGCGACCGCCCAGAAGCACATCCACGTTGTAAAAGTCTTTAAAAAATGCGGACAGATACGCTGGACGATCTTCTACGATACTCTTCATAATTCCGTCGAATACACTGCGATCGACCCCTTCGGGATTGTCGTCTGTCTTCAGCAGGAAGGGTGGCACTGGAGCCATTAGCACGGCTTTACTGACGCGCTCCGAACCGTACTTGCCCAAATAGCGCGTCACTTCGCCACTCCCCATTGAGAAGCCGACTAACACTGTATTATGCAGGTCAAGTTTTGCGATCAGCGTGTTGAGATCATCCGCGAAGGTGTCGTAGTCATAGCCAAGCGACGGCTGGCTAGAGTTTCCGAAGCCTCTGCGATCGTAAGTGATGACCCGATAGCCCTTGTCTAGTAAAACCGCCACCTGCTTTTCCCAGGAATGACCGCTTAGAGGAAACCCGTGGATTAGCACAATAGGCTGTCCTGCTCCGAAATCTTCGTAATAAATATCGATGTTTCCAGAGTTTTCTTTACCGACAGTAACGTGAGGCATTAGAGTCTCCTTTTTTGTGAATCGATTTGTTGTCTTATGCGGAAAGTAAAGCTCTATGTGAACTCAGAATTTCGTCATCATGTTGTGCATCTGAAAATTTCTTGATGTATGTTTTCTTTTCAGATGGGTTGCACAGTATAGTTTCTATGCAGAAGGACGGCAGGTCATGATCCCTTCCCTCTGAGCGTTGGCATTGGAATCACCCCCCATTGGTCGAACCGTGATTGTGGGTTCATAGGTAGGGTAACAACGCACCAAGACACTATCTTCGGATCGGGTTACGTACAGCACATAAACAGGTCTGCCTCCCAATACAGCACGGACAAGGCTGGGGGGTGTAGGGGCAGTTGCAACAAGTCTTGACTGATTCAGAGCTTGTATATTTGGCGTTTCAGATAGAACAGGCTTTGCCTGAAAAGATTGCCAACCGATCAGGACTAATGTTGTAAGAATGACTATTGCAATAGACAATTTAACGGATAGTTTGAACATGATTTAGGAGTTTTAGTTTGGCTTTGCTAAATAGGGAAAATAGATTTGCAATCTGTTGGGCTTTCTAACTTGCTGTCCCTGAGCCGACATACCGTATCCATGCTGTCAGAAGCCTTTCTCTTGTCTACGCGCGATCGAGTTAGTTTGCGTCCTGCCAAAGGCAGCAGCGCTTTGCTATCGCTGAAGGTATTTGCTATGAAAGGCAACCTGCGGCTTTAATTAAATCGGCTGCTTTTTCGGCAATCATAATGGTGGGCGCGTTTGTATTTCCTGTGGTGATTGTTGGCATGATGGAAGCATCTACGACACGCAACCCCTCAATTCCATGTACCCGGAGTTCAGGATCTACCACTGCCATTAGGTCAGTACCCATTTTGCAAGTGCCGACCGGATGATACACCGTATCACAAGCTTCTCGGACGTAAGCAACGAGTGCTGCATCACTCTGCTTATCGGCACCAGGAGCGAT
>NZ_JACJQM010000104.1:0-16730 GCF_014696655.1 Nostoc sp. FACHB-888
ACTGTTACTAATTTCAGCAATGTTCTCTGAGTACACCGTCACCTTTTAGTACATAACTACTATAAAAATGCGATCGCCCTGTGCCAGTTGCGTAAGTCCTGCTAGCATCCCATAGAGATGAAATACGATTGCGGCAGGTAGCCTGGCGATGCCCAAGTGCGAAATGTTAGTAATAGACTGCAACTACACCTGTTGTAAACATCGCTTAATTTTGCTTCCTTTACATTACTTTAGAGGCAGTCTTTGAAAACTCAGCTTAATTCTTCTAGTAGAGGATAGAGCTAGTTAAAAATGCATATACTGCAATTACCAAGCAATAGTTTGATAAGCTCCTATATTCAAGACCTACTAGGAGCTTTTTTTTAATGGATTATCTAGTTTAATTGAGGTATATATCAAAAAATCGGCGTTGCAACTTAACTCTTCCTTATGGTTATTAATGATTAATTCTGATGATAGATGGAATCAGAAGATTAAGATTGATAATATATATTTGTGAGTGAAAAACGTTTACCGAATTAATAACAATGAATATTCTTGCTTGGATTGTTTTAGGTCTAATTGCTGGTGCGATCGCTAAGGCTATCTACCCCGGTCATCAAGGTGGCGGAATTCTAGGAACAATCTTACTAGGAATGATAGGTGCTTTGGTTGGCGGTAGCTTAGGTGTATTCTTCAATACGGGAACCTTAGCTATAACAGGCACTAGTCTTAGTATTCCTGGTGTTGCATTAGCAGTTCTTGGTGCAATTATTGCCGTTTTCCTCTGGAACTTGTTAACTCGTCGCAGTGCTGTATAAAAGCAAATTGCGAATAATGAGTGAAAAAAGTTTAGGAGATTCATTTAACTATTATGAATTAAATCCAAAAAATAGCGCTAGCCTATATTCGGCTAGCGCTATTTTTTAATTATTAATAAATAAAATAACAATTGGTAGCAATCTAATAGCGTGCGATCGCTATTAAAAAAACTTCTGTCTTGTGAATATGAGTTGATGCACGTCTTGGACATTGCATAACGATGTCTATGATGTGCTACGCCTAAGCACTAATTCATCTTTCTATTCTGGAATGCCTAGCTTTGTGAAAGACCCGAAACGCGGAGATATTCAAGATTACCCCTAGTGTAATCTTGAGTAGCGATGCTGGAAAAAGGCCGACAAGCATCCCTCCAATAATGGCTCCAATCACGGAACCAACTCCCATAGGCGCAATGGTATTACTTAACACTGTACGATCTACAAATGCACCTCGACTAGCATATTTGAGAACTCCTACAAGTACAGTTGGTAAGCTAACTAGAAGACTGGCTGTACCTGCTGTCTTAATATCTGCACCAAAAGCGAAAATAAGTGTTGGGATAATAACTTCACCCCCTGCAACCCCGAGTAAACTGCTTACCAGCCCAATTGCTAGTCCAAATAAGATACCTGCCAAAATGCGCCAACTTAAAGCAGGGGGTAAAAGGGCTGGTATTTGTTGAGGTAGAAAACCCTCGACTATCAAGGCAATACCAATGAATACCAATAGCACTAAGATGATTCGTTCAAGCTGTTCGTTTGAGAGCTTTGTCGCGATCGCTACCCCAAAAAAAGCAGTGATAACCGCTCCGGCAATCAAGGAAAAGATTACAGGCAGCAATGGAATAATGGGGCTGAAGGAAAGCGTACTGCCCCGAATTACCAAAGATGCAGCAATCGTAATCAAGCTGACAGCCAAGTTCAAAGGCACAGCCTGCCGCACTGAATAGCCCAATGTTCCAGCAAGGACTGGCAGCCGAAACTCTGCACCCCCCAAGCCAATCAGCCCTCCTAATAGTCCAATTGGCACGGCATAAAGAAAGGATAATCGGAAACGGCGTACTTCCAAGCTTGTAGTTGTAGGCTCCAGCGCAGACGGGTTCTTCTTTTTCATTAATTTT
The DNA here is from genome assembly GCF_014696655.1 of Nostoc sp. FACHB-888. NCBI lineage: Bacteria > Bacillati > Cyanobacteriota > Cyanophyceae > Nostocales > Nostocaceae > Nostoc > Nostoc sp. FACHB-888. Next base: position 1,922 of record NZ_JACJQM010000104.1, read on the forward strand.
CTGAGAATCTGTTAGGGTGCGTTATAAACATTAGTCCATAACGCACCGAAAGTCTGGGATGGTGTGTCACGCCACTACAATTGACATGCCGCAGCTTGGCGATCGCTAATTGTGGGTTAAAAATTTCATCCAAGTAGGGACGTTCGTTGTTTAGTTTACAGGAGCACTGACTAAACCATTGTGCCTGAGCAAAGCGATCGTACTTGGTTCACGGCCCCGGAAAGTTTTAAACACCTCCATTGGATGCTGACCACCACCGAGCGCCAGTACTGTATCGCGATAACGTCGGCCTGTAGCTTTTATAGCCTCTTCATTTTCTAACCCAGCTTCTTCAAAAGCGGCAAAAGCGTCAGCGCTAAGTACTTCTGCCCACTTGTAACTGTAGTAACCTGCTGCATAACCACCCTCAAAAATATGTCCAAAAGCACACAAAATGGCATCTTCTGGAAGTGGCGGTAAGACGGTAGTAGTCTTGGCTATACGATGACGCACATCTGACGGAGTTTCATTACTACCAGGATGATAGCGGTAGTGTAATTCTAAATCAAGACTGCTCAGGTGGATCTGGCGCAACATCGCAGTACCACTCATATAATTACGCGCCGCTAGCAGCTTTTGATAATAATGCTCCGGTAGGGCTTCACCAGTTTCATAATGCTTCGCCATTCCAAAGAAAGTAGGTCGTTCATAGCACCAGTTTTCCATAAACTGGCTAGGTAATTCTACTGCATCCCACTCCACATTATTGATGCCTGCGGCTCCAGGATAGTTAACCTTGGTAAGCATGTGGTGCAATCCATGACCAAACTCGTGGAACAAAGTCTCTACTTCATAGAAAGTCATCAAACTAGGTTTACCATCTACGGGAGGACTTTGATTACACACCAAATAAGCTACAGGTAAGCGGATGGCAGTGGCACCATTTTCAGTGACTTTGGCGCGATTGATGCACACATCCATCCAAGCACCACCACGTTTCTCGGCTGGACGGCTGTAAGGGTCTAAGTAGAAGTAGGCTATGGGAGAACCAGTTTCGTCAGCAATTTGGAAATAACGGACATCCTCATGCCATACTGGCGCTTGACCATCGGTAGAGGTAACAGTAACGCCAAACAGCCGCTTGACTAGTCCAAATAAGCCGTCTAATACTTGAGGAAGAGGGAAGTAGGGACGCAATTCTTCAGCCGTAAAGGCAAATTTTGCTTCTCGTTGGCGTTCTGCCCAAAAGCTGATATCCCAGTGTTTTAAATCCTTTGCTTCTGCTGCTCCCTGTGCTGCCGCAAAAGCTTTGAGTTCTGCCAAGTCTTTCACAGCAGCATCATAACTAGCGCGCCGTAGTTCTTCTAATAGGGCGTTGACTGCCTCAACGTTGGGAGCCATTTTACTCGCCAGGCTCAATTGAGCAAAACTTTTAAAGCCTAGTATATCTGCGAGTTCTTGGCGTAACTTTAAAATGCGCTCAATTAAGGGGTTGTTATCCAAATCGCCAGCAGAAGCGCGGGTGATATGAGCTTTGTAGAGCTTTTCGCGCAAATCTCTACGGGTACTGTGCTGCATGAAAGGGCCATAGCTGGGGAAGTCCAAAGTAATCCGCCACGGGCCATTTTCTGGTGTGGCATCACTTTCGCCAGCCGCACGAGCACCTTGAGCTGCTAAACTCACTAAGCTTGGTGGTAAACCGTCAATTTCAGCTTGTGTTGTTAGGGTTAAGCTGAAGGCTTTAGTGGCATCGAGTACATGGTTAGAGAATTTGGTAGAAAGTTCTGCTAACTCCATTTGTATGGCGTTGAAACGCTCTCTTGCCTCTCCTTCTAAGCCAACACCAGAAAGTTCTGCATCTCGAATAGCGGCTTCTACAATGCGTTGTTGCGCTAATTCTAAAGTTGCCCAACTATCACTGGTACGGAGTGCTTTAAAAGCATTATAGATGGGTTGGCTTTGACCAAGCTTATTGATAAATTGTACTACTAGCGGCTGTACGATTTCATGAGCTTCGCGCAGTTCTGGGCCATTTTTAACACCCATTAAATGATTTACCACCCCCCAACTCCATGTAAGCCGTTCTGTGAGCTTTTCTAAGGGTTCTACTAAACCACTCCAAGTAGGCTCTACATTAGTCTCTAAGGTGGTAAGCTGCTGGTCAAGTTGTGCTAGCAACTCATTGAAGGCTGGTACTACTCGTTCTGGTTTAATCTCTGCAAAGGGAGGTAAACCAGTGCCTTGGAGTAAGGGATTGTTGGAAATAATGGTACTTGCACTCATGGTTTTGTGTGAACTGCGAACGAATAAAAATCATTGTTGATTTTTAGTTATATATCTTCTAATGTAGCGATCGCTGTCCTAAATAGTCTTTTAATTCTGGCAAAAAGGCAAAAAAAGCGAGAATTACTGAGAAAATTATCCTGATACAGCTATTTCGTTTAGTTTGTGAACAATATCTGACCAGGTAACAGTTCCCGAAATATCAGCGTCAGTCTCTGAGTTGAAATAAAATTTAAAAGCGCTTGGTGTTGACCCTGATATTATTTAGCCATAGATTTGCGATCGCTCTTGGCAGGTGCTTGGCATGGTCGTACAAGCAAAGGCGATGCCTATGGCGGGCTACGCCTACGCAAAAAGACAACCCTAATGTACTATGTCAAACAGATAGCTCGTCCGCCAGCATGGGTGTTATCCTGAAAACGCAGTTTCAGCCCAAGAATCCCACACTTTCAAGGCGTGAGAGTGTCAAATTAACTTAGCGTAATCGAGCATTCTTGCCAAATCGAAAAGGGAGGCTCTATCTCTATATTTATGATTTTATTTGGCAACTCATGTTTTTACTCGTAAAATCGAAAACAAGATCAAGGTCAGTAGAAAAGAGTCCCTAAATTAATGAATACGTTAATCAGCCAGGGTGGAAGAGCTATCACTAAATTTCAGATGGTAGACCGGATAAATGATATCGCTTGGCAAGCTCACCAAGGTAGCGTTGCTGCGATTATTCAGCTATTGAACGAAAAGCTAGCCAAGTCTGGTATCAGAACTAGAGCCATTTTTTCTGATGGTGTTTTACAACTTTTATGCGAGGCGGCTAGGGTAGAGCAACTTGAACAATCTTCCCTCGTAGAACAAATCCAGCAAATTCTTGATTCCATTGCTCCGCGTCACATTCGCCGAGTCAATATCAACAGTCGGATTGTTCGGGAACAACAATTGCTTTGGTTAAAGGAAATAGATAGCGATCGCGACAACCAAGTGCTTTGGTCACAAGAAATTGCATTAGTACAGCCCAATATTGTCAAGCAACTAATTAAAGATTTCACAGAAGCTCAAGCTGAACTAGGAAAACCAAATTTCCCTAAAACTCCAGTCTCTCGTCCTTTAGTACTTATTAACAAAGAAAAACACCAGAATCAACCTAAAACAAAAATCTTAGCCGCATCTGGTTTATGCTCACTGTTACTGCTTAGTTGGGTTGTTTATGCCCAGTTAGGTAATAACCTCAAAAATTTAATGCACCTACAAACTTCCAAATTTTTAACTACAGAAAATACTAACGCTAAGAAAACCCAAACTCCATCCCCTACTCCTAACAATAGCCTTTCTGAGCCATCTGATGGCCCATTTGCAATCTCTGTGCGAATTGCCAACCAAGCTTCTGCATCTGGGAAAACAGCCACAACATCAACTCAGTGGTTAGAGATCGCCGCTAAGTGGCAACGGGCTTCAGATTTAATGGGCACGGTGCCACAAAATCACAGCCGTTATCAGGAAGCTAAAATTCGTACTCAACTATATAAAAAATACAGTGAGGCGGCACAGAAAGAAGCTGAGAAGAGTAAATCCTAGTTTTTTATTGATCAGCTTTATTTGCAATTATTGGCTCTAATTTATCAAGATTGTTAATCACTTTTGAAAAACTAGTAGTTTCTTCCTTGAGTTGAAGAATCATCTCATCAAGGGGGTTCTAATTATTTTGATGTAACTCTAAAACTTGAATTGAAATTTGATTAGCGTTTTGAATATCTACTGTCAAATTAGTTAATTTTTGACTACAACACTGAACTTTTATCACTGCTATTTCAATCAATTGGGTTGTCTGGGCTAGACTTACAGCAGATCGTGAAAGTTTTTCTTCCATAGTAGTCAAACAGTCTTGTACAAAATACTGTTGGGTAAAATTAAAAAAAATCGACCTTATTGACAAAGGTCGATTAAATCAAGGTCAATTTAAAATCCAATATCCAAAATGTGTGTGTCCCCTAACTCAGGAGTTCTCCTGTTTCTTGTAGGGAGTGCAAACGGCGGTAAATACCCTCGTGACGCAAGAGTTCATCGTGGCTACCCACTTCTACAATTCTTCCTTGCTCTAGAACCACGATTTTATCGGCTTCCCGCACTGTACTTAGACGGTGGGCGATAACAATAGTGGTGCAAGTACCCTGAATCGATCGCATTGCTAGCTGGATTGAACGCTCAGACTCATAATCTAAACTAGAGGTAGCTTCGTCAAAAATCAGAACATCCGGTTCCACTAGCAACGCCCTAGCAATTCCTAACCGTTGTCTTTGTCCTCCAGATAACCTAACACCTCGTTCTCCCACGACGGTGTAATAACCTTTGGGTAAGTGCTGCACTACTTCATCGACTCTGGCAATTCTACAGGCTTTCTGAACCTGCTCCAAACTAGCATTCGGTCTACCGTAGGTGAGATTATCTAATATAGTACCGTTGAAAACGTCTACTTCTTGATGAACGATCGCTAATCTCCGTCTATACTTACCTACATCCAAAGTCCGAATATCTTGACCATCAATCAGAATTTGACCTTCTTGAGGTTCAAAATATCGCAACAATAATTTCACTAAAGTAGACTTACCAGAACCGGAACGCCCCACTAATGCCACTGTTTGGTATGGCTCAATCAACAAGTTAATATCTTGTAAAACTTGACGGTTGGCATCATATCCAAAGCTGAGGTGCGATAATTCAACTTTTCCAGTAAATTTATAAGGTGATTCTGTCTGATTGCTCTCTTCTAAAAGGCTAGCTGAATCAGATGCAGTTGGCTCTTGCAAAAATTCGTGAAACCGCAGCATGGGAGAATAACGACGGGCAAAAACTTCTGCCAAATTACTAATAGGTTCTAACTCAGCATAAGCCATGCTAGAAAGAGTTAAGGTCATGACAAAGTGACCGAGAGAAATTCTCCCATTTACTGTTGCTGCTAAAGTCAAACCCAGAATTGTAAACACACAAAACTGAATTACAGTTCTTTGCCAAGTACCCAGTATCGTATAACCTTTGTGGATACGATAATCAAGCACCATTAGTTCACGATCCAAACGTTGCTTTTGCCGCTTCAGTTCCCTCGCTTCTGTAGCAAATGCTTTCACCGTTTTGATATTGGTGATTAATTCGGAAGTGCGGCTTTCGGTGTCCTCTCCATACTTATCCAGACCACTTTCGTACCTAATTAGCTGTTGTAAACTCTTTAAGCTGAAGCTGAGAATAATTACAAAGGAAATTAGATATAAAACTGCAATTCGCCACTCAATGAACAAAATAAACACAAAAATCCCCAGCACACGAGCCAGTTTAGGAATCAACTGTCCGGCAACTTCAGGGTAACTAAAAGTGTGATTAGAAATACCTCTAGCTACTCTTCCAGCAATGCGTCCAGGGTTATTTTCATCATAAAATTCTAGTGGGAGAGTAAGAACTTTGGCGATCGCTGTTTCGTTTTTTTCTCGACGCGATCTGAAGGCTATATCCCAATGAAACCAATTGGTTAACCAAGATTGTGTGGGCGCTCTGACTACCGTGACAACGAAAATTAAACCCAGTAATACACCCAAAGATAGAGTTTTATTAACTGGGTAATTAGTAATGCCAGAAAAACTTGCGATCGCACTTTGAAGTGGTTTATCCAAAGGTTGATCAGACAAAACGTTTAAAATCTGCCCGATCGCGTAAGGTACAACTAAATCAATAACTTCGTAAATGCTAGATGCTGTAATACTGAAAACACTCAGCTTCCAGTAAGAGTGAAAGTAATTAACAATATCTCGAAATTTTGCCATGATACACACCGTCCAAGAGCGCGATCTTGAGCTTGGAATTTATATATTACAGATATACTACAAAATGATCAAGGGTTAATCAGTCTAAATCACTCCTTTGGAGTAGTAGACATTTTTGCGGGGATAAATTCTAGATGATAGCGATAGAGAGCAACTGGTCGAGAACCAGCTTTAAAGTAATCTGGATCTTGTGGTGAAAGATATACAGCAGTAACTTGATCAGCCTCAATCGCCGGGTTAGCGGTTGGAAGTTTATGATAAGCAGTAGTAGATTCTACAGAGTTTAAATAGGGGTGTGAACCGCCTTTAAATAGTTGTTGAAACACTTCTGTAGTGATGAACTTGCCATTAGGGGTAGTTTCTGTACCTCGTGCAGTCACAATGGAAACTAATTGGCGACTGCTACGCAAAAAGGTAATCTGACGATTAGGTGAATCTGGATCTACTTTGACTAATAACACTGCTTCATTCCCTAAATAAGCTCTCGCCAAATTCAAGCTATTAAACGCTCTATCAGCTACTAAAATTGGGGATTTGTTATCTATATGAGGTAATATTTTTAGCCCGGTAATAGATGGTTGTTCTTTGACAAATCTTACTACAAAACTCACAGGCTGATTTAATTGTCGGCGATTACCTTCAAACCCTGGAGTTATGATATCTGGTGCTAAAGGTGCAGCTAAATCTACCAAAGTACTTGTAACTTGCCAAGTACCAGCCATCCATTCAGGGTAAACCAAATCACCCGAAGCAGGTTGTACGGAAATTAATTTTTCCCATTGGGGAAAATTTGCTAACCGTTGAGATAACTCTCCTGCAAGAGCATCGCCACCCCACAAAAGGAATAAAAGCAGCAAGCAAAAACTCCAAATCGCCTTTATTGTAAGCATTAGCAGTTTTGTATTTAACGTTTATTATTTATCGATTAAAAATTAAGTAAGTTTGTGTAAAAAATTAAAACTTTGTAGTAAGATATTTGACCTTACAATCCCAAACTATGGTTATAGCATGACATTGGCACTAGGCATGATTGAAGTTTATGGCGTTCCCACAGCAGTGGAAGTGGGAGATGCTATGTGTAAAGCTGCCCGTGTAACCCTTGTTGGTTATGAAAATACTGATTTGGGACGAGTTACCGTGTTAATTCGGGGGGTTGTGGGTGAAGTGAATGTGGCGGTGACAGCAGGGCTAAAGGCAGTGCTGCGAGTTAACGGCGGTGAGATGCTTTCTTCTCATATTATTCCCCATCCCCACGAAAATTTAGAATATGTTTTACCGATTCATCGCAGCGCTAATGTGGAGCAGTTCAGTGCAGATATCCGATTTCCTCCGCCCTTATCAGTTTAGTTGAATTAAATTTCTGCTGGTAAAGGCTGCCAAATATCTCCATAATGATCCCGTAAAGCTTGCCAAGCTTCCACCTGTCCGGGTTCATATTCGCCAGGTTTACCCCATTGCAAAAATAGGCTTAAAGCAGACTCTTGTTTCTCATCTAAAAACCGAATAGCGTAGGTTGTAAAATTACCCCTCTTCGCTTCACCTATTTCAAATTTGACCTGAGTGATTTTGTCCATATTCAAGTGAAACTCAAAGCCTTCTGTATGCATATTCGCGTACTTTCCTTTAGGCAATTCTGCATAAAATAACTTTTCTATTTTGCCTCGTGCTTCTAATACAGCAGCGCTGCTAGTAACAATTAAACGCAAAGTTCCCAAAGTCTCGCAAGCTGCTAAAAATTCTTTCAATGTTGTGGTCATTTGTCATTTGTCCTTTGTCATTTGTTATTTGTCGTTAGTTAAACGATGAGTCCTAATTAATGCCCTATGCCCCATGCCCAATTCCCAATCCCTATTTTTCGTATTGTTCATAAGCAGCAACAATGCGCTGAACTAGAGGATGGCGCACGACATCTTTTTGGGAAAATTCGCAAAAGGCAATGCCTTCAACGTGTTTTAAAATTTGTAAAGCTACTCCTAAACCCGATTGTTGATGAAGTGGCAAATCAGTTTGTGTCATGTCGCCTGTAATCACCATCCGCGAACGGAAGCCCAAACGAGTCAAAACCATTTTCATCTGGGCGGGTGTAGTATTTTGAGCTTCATCCACAATTACAAAGGCGTTGTTGAGGGTGCGCCCTCGCATATAAGCTAATGGTGCCACTTCAATCACACCACGTTCCATTAAGCTAGGTATTTTTTCGGGATCAATGAATTCATAAATAGCATCGTAAAGTGGGCGAAGATAAGGATTAACTTTTTGCTGTAAGTCTCCAGGTAAAAAACCAAGCTTTTCACCGGCTTCGACGGCAGGGCGAGTTAAAATTAACTTTTCCACCTGGTTGGCAAGGAGTGCTTGTACAGCAACAACAACGGCGAGATAAGTTTTACCAGTACCAGCAGGCCCAATCCCAAAGGTGAGGTCACGCCTACGCAGTGCCTCGATATATTGACGCTGACGGAAGGTTTTGGCACGGACTTCTTCACCCCGGCGACTTTTGGCAAGGACATCTCGCTGTAAATTTTGCAATTCCCCTTGACGATCGCTATCTATAGCTTGACGAGCTGTTAAAATATCGGCACTGGTGATGCTATTGCCTTTAATCCAGAGGTCTTCAAGCGATCGCACTAATCGAGAAGCCAGATCAATTTGCCCTTCAGTACCAGAAATCAGTAATTCCTGCCCGCGTAGCACTAAAGTGGCTCCTGTTTGCCGAGATAAAATTTTGAGATTTTCTTCTCCATCTCCCGCAAGAGCCATCGCACTGGGAATATTGGGCAGCTGAATTGTTAAGGCACCTGCCATAGTATTTTTTAATTGGTGAGGATCTGTTTTAGACAAAGGTTAATGTTTTCTCGCTAAAGGCGAAATTAGGCTTTTTTACTTAACATTACATTTTGGAAAAATTTTTGTAACAAATTAATCGGTTGTAGAGCCGTACAGGTGTATGCCCCTAGTAGTAAAAAATCCAAAAATCTTTTTGCTACTTTCCATCTCTACAAAAATTCTGAGCGGAAGTAACGACAACCGCTCAGACTTGCTCTCTAGTTTTGACTTAGCGGAGGCGGGGTTTAACAATGGGTCTAGGCCCATCATTTCCACGCGGTTCTCTCCTAGCTGGCGGTGGCGATCGCTCTTCTGTCTCTTCATCAAAAGACATACCCTCGCGGCCCGGCGTAGTGCTGCCGTAGATATCCAGGTATACTGATTGCCCAGCAGCAGCTGCTGCTGCGGCAACTACTGTACGAATCGCCTGAATATTGCGTCCCCCTCGACCAAACACTTTTCCTTTATCTGTGCTTTCAAAAGCGATGCGAATCCAAGCCCGGTTGAGGGCCTGAGAAATTTCACAATCGACGCTTAAAGTTTCTGGAGATTCCAAAAACGGCTGCACTAAAAACTGAACCAGCCCAACATAGTTGGGGCTAGCTGTTGGGGATATTGTTCCGGAATTATGATGCGGCTGTAGCTGTGGCACTGACCTGTTCAAAAACATTGGCTTTTACTAAAATGCGACGTACCGTGTCAGTGGGTTGAGCGCCTTGTTGTAGTCGCTTGACGATTGCGGGAACGTCTAATCGCACTTCATCGGTTCTGGGGTTATAGAATCCCAATTCTTCTAGGGGACGGCCATCACGGCGAGCGAGGTTGTTAATGGCGACAATGCGGTAACTTGCTTCCCGTTTTTTACCGAATCGCTTCAAGCGCAGTTTGATCATGGTTGAAGAATCATTCTCCTAATTGGTAAGTATGCCGAAATGCTAATTTTAGCACTCGTCTAGCATTTGGTGCTATTAGTCATTAGTCATTAGCAAATTACTAATGCCCCATGCCCCATGCCCAATAACTAAAGATTGCCGAAGCCTTTTTTCTTTTTATCTTTGGGTTTTTTCTTTTTCGTGCCTGCATCACCACCATAGCCACGCCATCCGGGGGCTGTGGGACGATTGCCTGCACCTGCGAAGGCGTTGCCCATACCGCCGCCACCGCCAAACATTCCCGGCATTCCGGGGAAGCCACCTTGACCCATTTGCTGCATGAGCGATCGCATTTTTTGGAAATCACCCACCAGTTTAGTTACATCTGACTCTCTATAACCGGAGCCAGCAGCAATCCGCCGCCGCCGACTGGGAGAACTGGCTAATAAATCGGGGTCGTGGCGTTCTTGGCGAGTCATGGAGTTAATCATGGCTTCACAGCGCTTTAGCTGGGTTTCTCCCTGCTTTAGCTGATCGTCTGAGAGCTTGTTCATCCCTGGGATCATCTTGATGAAGCCTCCTAGAGAACCCATGTTCTTTAGCATCCGCAACTGCTTGAGAAAGTCAGTAAAGTCAAACTTCGCTGACAAAATTTTCTCCTGCATCTTCTCAGCATCTGCTAAATCAAACTCTTCCTGGGCTTTTTCTACTAGGGTTAGCACATCGCCCATTCCCAAAATCCGGGATGCCATGCGATCGGGATAAAAGGGTTGCAATGCCTCGACTTTCTCACCCACGCCCACAAACTTAATTGGCGCTCCCGAAATCTTTCGCACCGAAAGCGCTGCACCACCACGGCTATCACCATCCATCTTGGTGAGAATCGCCCCAGTAATTCCGATCTGCTCATGGAAGGTGCGAGTTAGATTTGCTGCCTCTTGACCAGTCATCGCGTCCACCACCAACAGAGTTTCATGGGGTTGGACAGTTGCTTTGATGCGGGCTAATTCCGCCATCATATCTTCGTCAATTTGCAGACGACCAGCAGTATCAATAATTACTGTGTTTACACCTTCTGCTCTAGCGCGTTCTACACCTTGTCGAGCAATTTCTACGGGATCTGCGTCGCTTCCTAGTTCAAATACTGGTACATCAATTTGCTTACCCAACGTCAGCAGCTGGTCGATCGCTGCTGGGCGATATACGTCTGTCGCCACCAACAAACAGCTACGCTCTAATTTTCTCAAATGTAAGGCTAACTTAGCGGTAGCTGTGGTTTTACCAGTACCTTGCAACCCAGCCATCAACACAATAGTAGGCTGTTCTTTGGCTTCTGCGATGGGAACATTTTCTTCTCCCATTACCTCGACTAGTTCATCGTGAACAATTTTGATGAACTGTTGGTCAGGTCGCACGCCGGTAACCACCTCGGCTCCCTGCGCTTTGGCTTCGACTTCACTAATAAAATCTTTGACTACCTGGAGATTGACATCTGCCTCCAACAAGGCGCGGCGCACTTCGCGCAATGCATCTTGAATGTTGGATTGAGAAATTTTGTCCTGTCCCCGCAGTTTTTTCCAGGCGGCTTCTAAACGGTCAGATAGAGCATCAAACATAATGTAATTACAGGTAGTTCGCCAATGGGGAATCTTGAACCGCCGATGAATGCGATTCCGAATTTCCGCTAAATTTTAAACGTGCTATTTACCAGCTTAGTAGTTTTCACCGCGACTGTAGCAACCAGATACCTAGCTTTATAGAAGATTGAGCTTAAAGTACAATTAGGCGAAGAAGGGCTATTGGACAGCGAGAACCTACACCATATATCGCTATGACCAGCAACACACTGCTTCAACCCACAGAAATCATCCACCTATCGGGTATCAGTTGGCAAACTTATGAAAACTTGCTAACTGAACTTAGCGCTAGTCGCCGCCTCCGGCTTACTTACAATCGAGGTACTTTAGAAATCATGGTTCCTTCACCTGAACATGAAAGTTATAAAAAAATTGTGGGTAGATTTGTCGAAACTCTAGCGGAAGAACTAGAAGTTAGGATTCAGCCCCTTGGTTCTACTACTTTCAAACGTCCAGAGCTGAGTGGTGCTGAACCAGACGAATGCTTTTACATTAAAAATGTCAAGTTGATTAAGGGCAAAAAAAGAATTAATTTGCAACAAGATCCGCCGCCAGATTTGGTAGTAGAAATCGATATTACTAATAGTTCTAAAAATCGCTTTGAAGTCTATGCTGATATGGGTGTGCCCGAAATCTGGCGATATGATGGCAATTCTTTTAGTATTAACGTTTTACAAAATCAGCAATATCTATCTGTTGAACAGAGTTTAGCATTTCCCAATCTGCCATTAACAGAGATTTCTAAGTTTTTAGAGCAGGTGGGAGAAAAAGATTATTTGGAATTAGTTAAAGAATTTCGCCAATGGGTTAGAAAGCACATTTAATATCAAAATAATAATGTCGGGTTGAATGGCGATCGCATTCTTGAGTTGATCCACAAGGAAGCAGCCAAACTAGCAGCAGTCACAGCCTTGGCAGAATACGAACAGTTTGGCTGTCCCTGAGTCCCGACTTGGGTAGTCAACGGTGAGAATTTTTGGGGAAAAGATCGCGTTGATTGGGTTGTCGAAAAGGTAAAGCAATTATCTTAATTTCTCAAGAGTCGCCCTTTTATGATTGAGTTGCTGCCGGTTTTGAGAGCTGTTGTTGGTAAAAGCGAACAACTTTTTGTACATAGTCAGATGTGAAACCTTTGTCACAACCTTTATAACTACCAGTCATCCACCAACAAGCTGCACCACGCACAGATGCAATTTCATTATTGTTAGTGGCGCGGAATTGATTTGTTAACTCACGGCGGGTTATGCAAGAGACAACTTGGCGAGCGATCGCAGGATTGTTTTCAAACTGCGTCGGTGTCAATTCTCGTTTGAGACAAGTTCTTGACCAGCCTTTGAGGGTTTCTGGTTTCACTTGCCATTCGCTGTAATATCCATCATTGGGATTTTTTGTCTGCGGTGCAGCTTGTCTTAATGCTTCTACCATCGCCGCAACTTGGGTATCAGAAATCGGCTGCTGTGCTTGAACTAATAATGGCAATAGTCCTAAGCTGACAATAACTCCGTTGAGTAGTAATCCTATGGTTTTTTTTCTCATAAATTAACATCCTATGCTTTTATGCTATCAATTAGCAAGGCATGATCCACAGATTAGGAACCTACTAAATTTTCTATAGTATCGGCATCATTCGGTAATGCGGCTGTTAAAACTTCGCTACCTTCTGCGGTAACTAAAACATCATCTTCGATGCGGATTCCGCGCACATCGGCAAATTCAGATAAACGCTGCCAATTAACTACATTTTGATATTTTGAGCGAATATTGGCATCATTTAAAATTGCTGGTACTTGATAAAAGCCAGGCTCAATTGTGACTAACATTCCTGGACGCATGGGACGATTTAAACGGAGGTAGCCTAAGCCAAAGCGATCGCTCCTTTCACGTCCCTCCTCATACCCTGCTAAATCACCCAAATCTTCCATATCATGAACATCTAAACCCAGTAGATGACCAATACCATGAGGGAAAAACAGCGCATGAGCATCCATCTCTATTAAATCTTGGGGATTTCCTTGTAAAATGCCTAATTCTACTAAACCTTCAGCTATGACCGTAGCAGCCAGCAAATGAATATCCTCATACTCTACACCAGGGTGTATTCTGGCAATGCAAGCATCATGGGCTGCCAGCACAACATTATATATATCTCTCTGGGTAGATGAAAACTTACCAGAAACCGGCCATGTGCGAGTTACATCAGCAGCCCAACCCATCTCAGTTTCAGCGCCAACATCGGCAAGTAATAAGTCACCTGGTTGTAGAGCGTGGTGATAGTGTTCGTTATGCAAAACTTCACCGTGAACGGTGACAATACTGGTGTAGGAAGTTGTCATATTGTGGGCAATAATTACCCCTTCCATCGCTGCCCGAACTTCTGCTTCTAGCTTGGCTTTTGGTGTTGCTGCCATACCAGTTTTGTGCCCCTCAACAGTGACAGCGGCAGCTTTTCGCAACTCGGTTAATGCAGCTTCATCGTGGGTAAGGCGGAGAGAAACGATCGCCTTAGCTAACTCCAAGTCAATTCCTTGGGGAGGACTTTGTGGTAAAACCCATCTATTTAATAGCTGCGATTGTTGTGTCCAAGTAGCTGCATCTTGTACAGCAAGTGTGGCGGCATCTTCTAGCCAAGATTCTAATTCTGCCATTGGCCCTGCCACATCCGCCCCAATATTCTGAGCTATTTCCTCGCGCGTTGGCATTTCTCCATGCCAAAGGGCGCTGCTGGGTGATGGATCGTCGATGAATAGTTCTAGCCTGCCCGCTTCTAGACGAATTGCCGCCTTTGATAATGGCAGTCCGGCAAAATAGAGGAAATGGCTGCTAGCGCGAAACGGAAAGGTATTTGCTAGAAAATTACGCGGACTGTTGCTACCTGACCACAGAATTGCTGGAAAATCAATGAGGGTAGCTAGTTGTTGCCGTCGGAGGCGTAAAGTCTCGATTAGGGAAGTAGAAGTTTGTTGGATCAGCATAAATGGCAACTCAAAGAGAAGAATAAAGGTTATAGCTTTGCCTTTATTTAGTCGTTATCGTCATCGTCTTCATCATCCTTGCGATCATTATTTTTGCGATCGCCATCATTGTCGTCATCATCCTCGTCGTTTTGGTTAGGTTGGACGACTGGTTTTTGTTGCTCAGTTGGAGCAAGTGGCTGCGGTGCATTAAGACCACAACTAACTAATCCTCCAAAAATTAATGCTAAGTTGACAGCAGCAAAGATGCTTTTAAAGATTTTTATCGTCATGTTTCCATTTTGCTTTGACATTGACCCTAGTTTTTAGAGATTGTATTTTTAATTTATCAGGTACTGTATATAAGCTGTTACGCATTTAATTTGCACATTGAGATCGCAGGGGGGCAGGGGGCAGGGAGCAGGGGGAGGAACAGTCGTATTGAATCCAGAAATTGGGAT
>NZ_JACJQM010000105.1:0-16709 GCF_014696655.1 Nostoc sp. FACHB-888
TTAGATAGAGCTTGTTGCAAACAAAGGCTCTTTTTGTTTTACCATAAATTGCCACATTCTTTAATCTATAAGCTTTTCAGGGTATTTTGTCTCCCCGCAAGCTCAAAGCCTACGTTTGTGCAGAGGGGAAAGAACTTGGTATTTGAACTCTCTTCTGCTCTCCTGCACCTCATCAAGCTTGTGAGAAATGCGGGAATTACTGCTGTATGATTGGCAATACTAATAATTATCCCCCTAATGCGCTAGCAGTCTATCAACTGAGCATACATTTATGAGTAGTTTGCTTTTATTATTAATAGGTTTTGGAATTTTTTTCTTAACTTGGAAGACTCAAGATGAAATTAATCGTATTACGGCGATGTTTAGCGGGACAATTTCTCTGATTTTGGGGTTAGCTCTAGCTCCATTATCATTGCAATTATTTTCTGAGATTGTCTCACTTCTTGCGGCTTTCTCTGTTTGTATGCGTTGTTTAAGTTGTGGCTCAAACCGCAATTGATAATTTTAATCCCCTAAAATAATTAGGAGATTAATGTACTAGTTGATTACTTTAAAATTCACAAAATTCAGTCTGACAAATACCGTCTGATTGCTATGAACAGCATAATTAAGGTACGTCACTAGTTGAAGCTACTACTTTGGGAACAGAATACGTCGTCCAACTTAGTAAAAATGGGGTTGAAACGTTTAACTCTGGCACTCGCTTTAGTAAAACTACCTCATCACTTAATACGTTGTATGTTTGCGGGTCAAAAATCACACGGGTTTGTTTTCCAGTCTGGCTGTCAGTATAATTCAAACTTATACCTGCTCGTCCTTGCCGATCTGTAACATTCTCGCTACGTGTGACTCCTGGAATATTTGCCATGACTTCAAACAGTGGTCGGTTTAACTCTGATTTAGTTTGCAGTGTCACCAAAATACTCAAAGTTTCATCAAACATCCCAGACTCAATCGCACTATTGTTCTGTTTCGCCCGATTATGGATCGCCTGAGTCAGTAAAGTTTGATCTACTGGCAGTACTGTAGAGTCAACCAGTTCACCTGCTTTATGATCTATCGTGAAGTTTGGTGACAAGCTTGGTTTACCCGCAGCTTCCCAAACTGCACGGTCTTGGACACTCAAAAACTCCGGTTTACCGTCTATTCGCTGAATACGTCCTGACCCATCTGCCCCAAGCCACATTTGATGAGTATATGGTGCTTGAAAACGAATCTCTTTAGCCTTGCTAGTATTTGGCAGTTGTACCATATACATATTCAGCACAAATCCCTCTGTTTTTCGATACAAGTAGGAGCCAGCTTTGAATGTACTCGCTTCATTAGAAGCAGGTGAACTCCCATAAGCTGCACTAAAACTTGCTATTGATGAGGTTTGCACAACACTATAACCACAGCACGCAAGCATAACTAATACAAAGCTAAGGCTGCTCTTTTTTCGAGATTTAGGCTTTAACAGGTTCATCTATTTGCGGTATTTGTAGAGTAATTGAGGAACAGACAAAAAATTAAATCATATAACTGTTTTAATTGATTAGATAATTCCTTTGTAAGTTCCAGAGCTATAAATGTTCTTATCAAATGTTAGATTTAGCTAATGGGAGTTAAATAGTGGCTAACACTAGTTCTTTTAGGTTAGCAGCATGGGGACGGTGGATGCTGTCAACAGTAATTGGCTTGATTGTTGGTGGATTTGTTGGTACTGGAGCAGCGTTTTTAGCTGTTCCTTTAATGAATATATTCATCCCTTTATTACCATTACCAGGAGCTAATACCCAAGGGGCAATCGGCTATATACTGCTAGGCTGCGCGATTGCTGGTGCTGTGGTTGCTGGTGCAGTAATTGGCACATTTCAATGGTTTGTTTTGCAAAGGTGGTTTGAGCATTCACGCTGGTGGATACCTGCAACTGCCATAGGCTGGACTGGAATTGCAGTGGCCATAACTATTTTGACCTACACCCATGTCGCCGGGACTGTCGGTCAAGCTAATGGTACTTTTATTGAAACCACTCTTTGGGATAATGCCGGAGCGATCGCCCGTTCTGTCTCTGGCGTACTCATAGCTGCTTTGCTCATGGGATTGTTCCAAGCTTTTGCATTAAGATTTACGTTCTTGAAAGTTCTGTTATGGATAGCCATGAACGTTTTAGCATTCTTGATTGCTTCGGCAATTTTGATTATATGGGTAAGAGGTGCTGGTGGAATGTTTGGTATCCCAGTATTTTTTGCTGCTTATTCACCAGTGTATGCAGCTATTAGTGGTGTGATCATTCTCCGACTGCGAACTTCAGGCTAAAATCAGCTTTGCATCTTTAAAATAATTAGAAACTGACTCGTCAAAACAAAAAAATTCTACCAAAAGATAGAGATTAAATGCTTGACCATCCGCTGACTTAACTTGACAATACCTGTGTTTGCGATAACACAAAAACTATTAACTTTTAAAAACTCCATGAGTAAAGTTTATCTGATTACCGGAAAGTCAACCGGATTCGGTTGCACCCTAGCAGAAGCGGTTTTAGAACGCTGTGACAAGGTTGTGTTGACGGCAAGAAAACCTGAACAAGTTGCTTAAGAAGGTATCGATGCAGAAATCTGTTGAGCAGCGTATTGAAAGTATTATCAATAATCTTTTGCCAGTGACCGCACAAGAAGGTAAATTTGGTGAACCGAAAACTTTAGACGAACGGTTAGCGCATCACCACACGCCAGGCATTAGTATTGCTGTGATTAATAATTTTGAAATTGAATGGGCACGTGGATTTGGTGTTTGTGAAAAGGGAACAAATCATCAAGTTACACCAGACACATTATTTCAAGCAGCTTCCATCAGTAAACCCGTCTTTGCTTTAGCAGTGATGCGTCTGGCACAAGAAGGACGCTTGGATATTGATGAAGATGTCAATACTTATTTAACTTCCTGGCGTGTGCCAAAGATCGGTGACTGGCAACCTCGGATAACGTTACGCCATTTGTTGAGCCATACTGCTGGCTTGACGATACATGGTTTTCCTGGCTATCCCCAATCAACCTCATTGCCAACTCTCATTCAAATACTCAATGGTGAATCTCCGGCTAATACCGAAAAAGTAGAAGTAAATATAATTCCTGGGTTGCATTTTCGCTATTCCGGTGGCGGTATGACAATTGCTCAACAGGTTTTGGTTGATTTACTGAAGCAACCTTTTCCCGACATGATACACAAATTAGTGCTTCAACCTTTGGGAATGAACAATAGCACTTATCACCAGCCACTGTTGAATGATTGGTTAACTAAAGCCGCAACTGCACATTCTTGTTCTAGTATCCCAGTTGAAGGTAAACATTACGTTTATCCTGAAATGGCAGCCGCCGGCTTATGGACAACTCCATCAGATTTAGCCAAACTTGCGGTTGAAATGATGAGAGTCTTGCATGGTTGTCCTCCATCTGTGTGGAATAAACAGACGCTAGAACAAATGTTGCTTCCTCAACAGCCAGGGCAAATACAAGGAGCTAATGATGAGTTTATCGGATTAGGCAATGGATTATTTGTCGGATTAGGATTCTTTGCAGGTGGTGGAATTGGTGATGGCTTCTACTTTTTTCATAGTGGTCATAATGAAGGGTTTTGCTCACTGATGCGTGTTTATGCCCATATAGGAAAAGGGGCTGTTGTCATGCTCAACTCTAATGAAAGCCAACTGATTCCTGAAGTCATGCGATCTCTGGCTCTGGAGTATGACTGGCCTGATGCCTTTGCAAAGGAAAAAACGATTATTCCTTTAGTACAAGCTGATAGATATTGTGGGTTGTACTCAACCAAAGCAGGATTACAGTTTCAAGTCATGAATTTGGACGGAGATTTGTTTGTCCAATGTCAGCAACAACCTCCATTGCAGTTCTTTTCTACCTCAGAGCTAGAATTTTTTGCAAAAGCTGTAAATACAAATATTTGTTTTGAACAAGATGACACAGGCAACATTACAGCTATGACGTTAAACCAAGCAGGTATTACTAGTTTAAGACAACAAGCTGACCAAACTATTAGAGCCGAAAAACAAAAAGGAGATTAAACACATGAATCTTCCATATACTGGAGGTTGTCAATGCGGAGATATCCGTTATGAAATCCGCTCCCAACCTTTAACTCTTTACTTGTGCCATTGCAAAGAATGTCAAAAACAATCATCCAGTGCCTTTGGAATGTCACTTACTGTACCACGAGATGCTTTAGTTGTGACCCAAGGACAGCCAAAAGCTTGGATTCGCAAAGCTGACAGCAAACGTGAAGTAAAAAATGTATTCTGCGGTGAGTGTGGAACGCGGTTATTTCATGAGCGTACTTACAGCCCCGGTACGATTAACGTCAAAGCTGGAACATTAGACGATACAAGCAATTTACTTCCAGTTGGCAACCTTTGGACACGCAGCGCACAGCCTTGGGTAACAATTTCCGAGGAAATGCTCAACTACGAAGGGCAACCAGATGATATACATCCGTTATGGGACAAATGGAAACAACAGAGTTCATAGATTTTCCGAAAAAATTTATCCTGAAAATTTGGACAATTTTGCGGATTCTTCGAGCAATATGCTAGTTTTTCAGGAAATTAAGCGAGACTTTTCATCATAAATACACTGTTCGCGTCTTGGGTATAATCCCCAAAAGGGCCTCGGTACTCGAATCCATAACGTATGTACAAGGCTCGCGCTGGGGTAAACTCTCCAAAAGCCCCTGTTTCCAAATACAGGCAATCATAACCACGTCGGTGGGCTTCCTTGATAATAATATGTTCTAGAATCTTTGAGGCAACACCCCTACGTCGGTGAGCCTTGACGGTACGCATTGATTTGATTTCACCGCTTCTTGAATCTAGTTCTTTCAATGCCCCGCATCCAACCAGTTCTTCGCCATCCCAAGCCGTCCAAAAAGTAATATTAGGCGAACGCAATGCCTCTATATCAAGAGCATGAACGCTTTCGGGTGGGGTAATCTCATGCATATTTTCGAGATGTTCCCTCAGAAGGTCAGCAATATTTTTACCTGTCAAGTCATCTTCACGAATTTGCAATCGGCTTATTTCCTTCATTAACCCCATATTCCTGCTCTATAAAACCCAAAAGTTTCTCCTCTACCGCAGTCAAATACGGCCGCTTCAACTCCCCCAAGTGCTTCAGCACAGCACGGGCAGCTTCTTCTAATCTCTCGTTTTCCCGTAACCTACTGATGCGATCACTGATCTGCTGCATCTGCTGACATTCCGACTCCAGGTAATTGAGTGGCTTCATGTGGTCGATTCTGATGGTGTACTCCCCATCCCACATTGTGACTGTACAACTGAATTTACCCACATGCTTGACTATCCCCCAACATCCGCCTTTTCCTCGTAAATCAGGATTATCTTTGGCAATAAGGAGGCAGATTTCCCCAACACGGTAAGGATTTGGTGCTTTTGTTCGTTCCATAATCCGTTGTACTACATCGCCTACAACTCTAGCAGATGGTACTTTACCCCCTGCTTCTTCCACTGCCGTCTGCCATACTTCCCATTGCTGTTGAGGTTCCAGCTTTGTTATCGGTCTAACCTGGCGTTCACTCGTAGGCAGAATTTGTGTCCCATTGGGACACATTTCCTCATTTTCTGTTTGTGTCCCACTAGAATAAATTTCCGCATCGCTTGATTCAGTTTCAGTTTGTGTCCCATTGGGACACATTTTCATCAGATTATCAAACACAGCCGAAGCTTCGATTAATCTGTAAGGATGACGACGTTGAAATCCAAACCTGTCCTTGCAATACTCCTCAAAAGTGCTGTGGGTGGAACGGTAAAGCCTGCGATCGCGCAATTCCATCAGCGCCTTACCTGCTTCAAAAACCGCCTTCTCCACTTTTCTCTCCAAGTGTAAGCGATCGCGCTGTTCTTCCTCTGTCAACTCTGGAACTTCAACAGAGGTAACAGTTATGTCTGCTGAAACCGGATCTTCCTCGTTTGACATATTGATTAACGCCGTTTCCACTCTATGAAGCAAATCGACATTAAGTTGCAACTCAGTTGAGCTAATCTTGCTTAATACATATTCCGTAACTATCAGCAGTTAGGGACTTCCATAAAATAAACTATTCCACTAGCAATAATGATAATAATTCTTGAAAAAACATATTTCTTGTTTTTCTTGGAATAATTTATTCTTTGGAAGTCCCCTAATTACTGATTTGACTCCAGAGACTAAATTTTATTCCGTTGATGATAATTTAGAAAACCAGTTGAATCAACTCGGCTGGGATGGGTTTTTATCAAAGATTATGTTAAGTCTCTTAAAACCTCAGTTGGTTCCATAATTAATCAACCTTCGCAAATCAAAACAGTAGTTGCCGAGATGCAAAAGTTTCGAGGCACGATTGAGGGAGGTATTTGTGTGCGGCGGATTGAAGATTTTGTGCCTGAAACCGAGAGGCGTTACTTTGTCCTATCTGGTAAACCTTTTGCTGCTTTAGCAGATGAAGAAATTCCAGAGATTGTCTTTGAGTGTGCCAAGCGGATTGAAAGCCAGTTTTTCTCTGTTGATGTAATAAAGCGTAGAGATGGTACTAAGCGAATCGTAGAAATTGGTGATGGGCAGATGGGCAGGTGTCAGATATTATTGGATGGACAGCTGAACGTTTTGCTCAACTGTGGATCGACAATTAACGAGCCGATAAAGTTGATTGCTATACCCCTAGCCCAAAGCCCTATTCTCTCGTGGCTCATTATCATTAAAATTAAGTTGTTGAGAAGAAAATCTCTTGTGAAATCCTTGCTATTTCGTTGTTTCACGACTTCACGGGAAAAGTCAGATTAATCGTTAGGCTGCTTCAGCTTACTACTGAGACAGTACTTGGAGGCTCCGCAGGTGAGGTAATTGATCTCTAGAACTGCTCACCTATCATCACGATTTGACTCCCATTGCATCGTTTTCTGTGCCAAGCTGAGAAATGCTCTTATTACTGGAGAGGAATCATGCTGCCGCCAAGCAAGATAAAGTCCGGTCTTAGGTGTCTGCTCTTGTAAAGGTCTGTAAGTAACTCCGCTTCTGTGGAAATTTTGCAAGCAGGCGGGAACCAAAGCGATGCCCAATCCTGCTGCAAC
The DNA here is from genome assembly GCF_014696655.1 of Nostoc sp. FACHB-888. NCBI lineage: Bacteria > Bacillati > Cyanobacteriota > Cyanophyceae > Nostocales > Nostocaceae > Nostoc > Nostoc sp. FACHB-888. The sequence goes on from NZ_JACJQM010000105.1 coordinate 7,112, forward strand.
CAAGCCGATGATAGTTTGCATCTGAACTGCCTCCTGAGCGACTTTCGGACGAAATCCAGCTTCTTGACAAATGTTAATAATCTGCTCGTAAAAGATGGGCCCCATTTTGGCAGGAAATAGGATAAATAATTCATCTGCCAAAGCAGAGAGAGACACTTTAGCCTGTGCAGAGAGCGGATGGGTTTGTGGCAACGCCAATACCAATGATTCTTGCAAAACGCATTCCATACTTAGCCCTGGCTCAATGATGGCAGAACGAACAATGCCGACATCAACCTGTTTATGATGCAGAGCTTGAATTTGCTCTTGCGTCGTCAGTTCATGCAATCGCAGTTCTACAGCAGGAAACTGTTCTCGAAAGACACTTAAAATATCTGGCAGTACGGTATACGTTGCAGATCCAACAAACCCGATCGCCAACCGTCCAACCTCACCCCGCTCTACCCGTTGTGTCACTTCGATCGCCTGTTCGAGTTGCGCTAACACCAGATAGGAGCGCTCTAAAAACACTTTACCTGCTTCAGTAAGCTGCACTTGCCGCTTCGTTCTCTCAAACAGCCTGACTCCTAGTTCATCTTCCAAACCGCGAATCTGCTGACTGAGCGGGGGTTGGGAAATGTGCAACCGCTTTGCTGCTCGACTAAAGTGTAGTTCCTCAGCCACCGCGATGAAGTAGTGCAGATGCCGTAGTTCCATCACACTTATATGTCTAACCTATTAATCTTAGTCAAATATATATTGGACAGTCACATGACTGTCCCCTATCGTAAGAAATATGAGGTGCGTCTCATCACTTTTGTATTGGAGAAAACAAATTAACTCTATATAGATAGCCATGCAGAGGCGAACGCTAGGTAGCCAACTTTGAACGAGTCATGAGATGGTGCTTACGCCCACTCAAATTTAAGATTTCAATCAGAAGAGAGGCAAATGATTCGACTTGACGATCAAGTAGCCATTATTACAGGCAGTGGACGCGGTTTAGGAGCAGCTTATGCCCGTCTGTTGGCAGAAAGAGGGGCGCGAGTTGTAATCCACGATGCAGGCGTTAACAAAGAGGGGACTGGTTTCGATCCAATGGTGGCGGCTGATGTCGCCAGCAACATTCGCAAAGCTGGTGGAGTTGCGATCGCCAGCGATGTACTCCTGGATAGTCGAGACAACTGCCGCAGCCTGGTAGAAATGACGCTCTTAAAGTTCGATCGCCTCGATATCTTAATCCACAATGCTGGCTGGGTTGCTTATGAATCAATCCAAGACCTGACACCTAATTTTCTACAACGTGCCATCAACATCAACATAGAAGCGCCAACTTGGTTAGCTCAAGCCGCCTTTCCGATTATGAAACAGCAAAACTACGGACGGATTGTGTTTACTACTTCCGATAGAGCTATTTATCAGCAATATGCACTCAGTGGTCTTGCCCCTTATGCTATGGGTAAAATGGCACAGATCGGTCTGATGAATGTGCTTGCGGTTGAAGGCAAAGAGCATTCCATTCTCGTTAATGCGATTTCGCCGATAGCCAAAACGCGGATGTGGAACGTACAAGATGAGCCTCTTGATTTGCGACCCGAGCAAGTAGCCCCCGGAGTGTTATATCTGGCTTCTGGTGAATGCCGAGAGTCTGGATTTATATTAAGGGCAAGCAATGGCCAATTCACAGCTGTGCGCTGGATCGAGCGAGACAACGTGAACTATCCATTAAACCTTGCCGCTGTTGAAAGTTCTACTGCGGAGGATTTGGCTACTCGCTGGCAGGAGATTGCTGCGGATGTTGCGTTTTAAAGATTCGGCTTGTACTTTGAGATGGTCTTTGGGAAACAATTGAGATTATTAGTGGCAGCGTAGGAATCACGCAAAAATAACTTGAACACTTTTAATTGGAAAGTAAGGCTAGCAGCTTATTCCAAATTAAATTTGTACAACTTATTTTTACATGATGGTTTAATCAAATAAATACTCTTGCATGTCGTTTTGTCGATGGCGGAGAATACTTATCGCCTTGACTTGGATTTGACGAATCCGCTCTCGGCTGAGGTTTAGCTCTTTACCAATCTGAGCAAGATTCAAATGCTGATCGTTCTCTAGCCCAAAGCTTAAAGTTAACACTTGACGCTGTATAGGTGTCAGTGGTGCTAAAAATTTCGCCACGTCTTGCGATAAAAGTTCTTGGGTGAGCAGTTTTTCTGGTGAAGCACCAACGTCTGCTAAAATTTCGCCCAATTCTGTCTCTTTCTCATCTCCAACTTGTTTATTTAAAGAAATAGCTGTGCGAGAAGCGCTGAGATATTCTCGAAGCTTATCTGGGCTTATGTTTAATGTTGATGCAATTTCTTCAGCAGTAGCATGACGACCGAGCTTTTGAAAGCTTTCTCGCTGCACCTTCTTTACTTTATTAAGTATTTCAGTAAGGTGAACAGGCAATCTAATAGTCCGTGATTGTTCCGCAATGGCTCTAGTAATTGCTTGGGTAATCCACCAGTATGCGTAGGTGGAAAGTTTGTAACCACGATTGGGATCAAATTTCTCGACACCACGCTGTAGTCCCAGCGCCCCTTCTTGAATTAAGTCTAGCAATTCCATGTTGCGGTTCTGATATTTCTTGGCAACTGAAACTACAAGCCGCAAGTTTGCTGTCACCATTTTCTGCTTTGCCCATTGACCCTGCTGAAGAATTTGAGTGACTTCGGCTTCAGTTTTTTGAAGATCAGCAGCTAACTCGGATGTTGTTGGCTCTTGATTCAGTTTTTGTACAAGTTCAGCTTTTCGTTGCTCAATAGCTACCATCTGCTGTACAAGTCTTGCATAACCGATTTCTTGGGAGCCTGTCAGCAAGGGGAAACGTCCGATATCTTGCAGGTAGAGGCGAACTATATCTGAAGTCGGGGTAGGCATATAAGTTAACAAATAAAATACTGGCTTTTCAGTTAAAAATTGAAAGTTTAAATTAATTGAATAATTTTATCCAGGTGAACTTTCGTCTAAAAGTGATTCAATTTGAGCGAGTAATTTTTCTAGAGCTTTTTGTTTTTTAGGATTGTCCCAAATAGGAGCTTTTTGCAATCTGTTTGATACTTGCTTGTAGCGATCCTTTAAAGAAGCTGATTGTGAGCCAGTTGTACGAGATGATTTAATTCGTTCATTAATCTGTACTAAAGATAAATTTTCTTTTATCGCGGCTTCCATAAGTGCCATTCTTTCTAGATCATTTTTTATACGGGCAATTGCCGTTGCTTTAGTGTATTCAATTTGACCTTGGCGCAATACAGCTAACACATCTGGAGGCAGTTTCAGTAATGGTAAACGACTACTGACAAAAGATTCCCAGGATATGATTCCTACTGTATCAAAAATAGTTTTAATAGTAATTGATTCTTCACTACCCAAAACGTTTTGGGTAACTTTACCTTTAGCTTCATTTTGCATTCGGTACAGTAATGAAACAACATCATTAATACTTTGCTTCAATTGCAAACTGAGAAGTTGAAGTATACCCTCAGTTGCTTCAATTGGATTTAAATCTTCCCTTATCAAGTTTTCAACTAGCGATATCTGTAACGCTTCTTGGTCGTCAAACTCCCTAATTACAACAGGGACTTCCTCTAACCCAATCATTTTTGCTGCACGTAAGCGGCGCTCTCCAGCAACCAACTCGTATGCTTCTCCTTGTGGGCGCACAAGTAGTGGCTCAAGAATACCATGTTCTTGAATTGATAATGCAAGCTGGCTAATTTTTTCAGTATCGAAATAGCGCCGGGGCTGTGATTGAGGTAATTGGATCGCATCAATGGAAATCTTCTGTGGTGAGCCAGTAGTACTTTCACTTTGGTTCAAGGTTTCACCAAGCAAAGCAGCTACACCTTTTAAATGGCTGGTATAAGGCTTGTCTTTCTTACTGCTAATCATGGTAGTTTTTCTAAATTTGAGGTTATTTTTTTAGTACACTGACAGCAGGATGTTTAGGGCTATATAGCGCCAAAGGTAGGCGTGCCTCACTTGCATCAGCAAAGGCAATAGTTTTAGGAATTGGCTCGTAGACTGTTGCTAATGGTGACAATTGTTCAAAAATAGCTTTCATAGTTCTACTCTCTTGAGCAGTACGCGCATCATACATGGTTGGAACAAAACCGGCAATAGTAAGGGCTTTATTTGCTCCTTTACGAAGCGTTGCTACAGTTCTTAAAAGTAGATCAGTTCCTTGAAAAGATTTGAACTGGCACTGAATAGGAACCAAGACGTGAGTTGCTGCTACCAAACTGATAACGCTGAGAATCCCTAATGACGGAGGACAGTCTATCAAAATAAAATCATATTTATCTAATATAGAGGCCAGTGCATTTTTTAGACGCATTTCACGCATTAGCGCTACAACAAGTTCAAGTTCGGCAGCACTTAAGTTGATATTGGCTGGAACTAAACTCATGCCATGAATTAATTCAGGATAAATTGGTAATACTTCCTCGCCTACTACTGCTTCGTACACAGTTTTCGTAAATTTTTCTGGGTCGAGTCCCATAAAGGTTGTTAGCGAGGCTTGTGGATCTACATCTATAAGTAAAACGCGATTTTTCTTTTTCTGGCTGAGATGGTAGCCCAAGTTCATGGTTAAACTGGTTTTCCCTACTCCTCCTGACTGGTTGAATAGTGCAATAATACGGGTTTTGCTCACAGTTATATTTCGCTTGATGTGGAGAATAATTAGAGTTCGCTATTAAAGCCTCTATTATGGCTGATTTTATACTTGGATAAACTTTAATACAACCGAAATTTCAAAGTAACTTAAACTTTTTACTTTTGCTTGTATGCCAAATATAGATTTGTAGAAAAAAATTCAGCTTGACGACATTATAATAGGGGCGCTTCGGAGAAAGTGAAATACTAAAAGCAAGCATTCTTCAGTTTAAAAGTTACATTAAAAAGAAGGTTTTTACCAAAGGTTCTTATGAAATCTACTAAGCGACCACCCAAGCCACAATTGATTAAGCACATTCCTACTGTTAATCAACCAGAAGTACAGAAATTGGGCAATAGTGATGCTCAAGTAGAATCATACCAAGATGTAGTAAAAACAACCGCCCTTCATGAAGCTCCAAAAACAATAACTCAGTCAAGCGACAGCGCATCTAAATCACCGGAGAAACAAGAGTTGTTTCACTCTACCTTAGATGATGGCAAGTTGTTGGAAGAACTCACAAGCGAGCAGCAACCCGGCCATGCCCCTGTCCAGCAAAAACGCCTAGAGCCGCCAAAAGTTGAGCCGCAGGTGACTGGCAAGCGCAACAAGAAAAAAATAGATTCACTATCAGCAACCAAACCTCATATACCCTTCCAAGACCGCTCCGAAGAACCAGAATTACCGCCATCACCCTGTCAGCACATGCAATTCCTGGATTGCAACTCGGAGGTAGGGCGTGTGATATTCGAGTGCTACCACTGCTTGCAGGGGATAATCAGCGAGTACACCGGAGATCCCCTAATGGGCGAGTACAAAGGACGACCTTCAGTGATTTTCACAAAGGTAAAATGCCCCAACTGTGAGCAAACAGCGATTAGACTGCAAGCAAGGGAAGTACTTTCGACTACGGCGATACCTTCACCTTGGGCAGAAAAGTAAAATATGCATCGACTGCTCTTTTTAATTAGCTATATGGGAAGATTTTAAAAATTACTCATGGGGTATATATGGGGGCTATATGTACCCCAATTATTATTTAGAGCTTTTATACATAATAGCCCCTATATGGGAAATACATAGGGGCTACTTAGGGTACATTTGAAACATTTAACTTTTGTACCCCACTTGACCCCCAACACGGTTTGGTTAAGGAATTTCTTAGTTATAGAATTCAGGAGTCAGGAGTCAAGAGTTAGAATAAAGCTTTTATGCTAAGTAGCTAACAAAGCAAACAAGGGATCTTAAACTCTCAGGGCGAAAATTCACCAATTCTGGATTCACCAATTCTGCATTCTGGTTTATTCCTCATCCTCCTCTTCTTCCTCATCATATTCATAATCTGCATAATCCTTCCCATGCTGCTCGTACCACAAACGTTCTTCTTCTTGAGCCGCCTCTCGCTGTATCCTTTTCCGCTCCGCCATCTCTGCTTCTAGGATTTCTTGCTCTAGTTTTTCCTTTTCCAACCGCTCTCTTAAGAGCCTTTCTCGCTCTTGAGTTTCTTGCTCTACCCTCTCCCTCTCAAGTTTGATTAATCGCTGCTCGACTCGTCCACAGTAAAAATCTAATGCTTTACCCGTCGCGGCTCCGGTACAGGTACCACTGACTAGAAAAATAAGTCCGGTTTTCCAGCCTTCAATCGGGCCACCGCTCCACTGCAAACTTTTTTGATTAAACCATACCAGCACAGAGAAGACAAAAATTCCAACTACCGTATTGATAAGCGCAAAAATTCTCGGTGTCATCTCAGTCTGTCGCAGTATTAGCCACTGTCCCAGCCAGAGTATTGCACCAAAAATCACCGCAGCAATCGCGCTCATGACAATATGATCTGGATAGCTGAACGGATCTAGTGTCATATTGATAATCAATGGCACAAATATCAGCGCAGAGAGCAAAAAGCCAATGAATAAGCCAGCAACACTTATCAGGCTCCAGTAGCGACCGAGATAACCGAGGCGGAATTCCAATATCCACTCTTGTACGGGAAGCATCGCGAAACTGGTGACAGAACCGATGCGTCAACTTGGGGGTGGTGCGATCATTAATATTTCCGCAAGCGATTCTCAAGAACCAACACTTGGAACTCCTTTCAGTGGAACACTTCGTGCTGCAATGGAAGGATTTACCAAACTCTATGCGCCCGCGATATCGGGCTGATCATATTCGCATGAACTCGATCGCTCCTTTTTTTGTTGCCGATAGCCTTGAGGAATTAGAAGGCTGGAACGTTCCTGATGATTTGATGTGGGGTCGTCCAGCTACCTATGCAGAACTCGCCAAAACGGTTAGCTTTTTAATATCAGATGATGCTAAGTTCATTACAGGAACCACCCTCAAAGTAGACGAAGCTCGTTCATCTGGAATTTAATTACATAACCTCTCTATACTAAAGGTTACAGAAAAACAAGGGCAACTTAAATATATCACTCGTTGCCAGGTAACTTAACAAAAGACTCAAATCTGTGATATTACATGAAACGAAAGAATCATTACAGACATATTGTTAATTTCCATGTTGGATTAAACGACAGGCAGCTAAAAAGTAATTAGAGTGCATTAATACAGTAACTTAATGTTTTGTCGCCAGATACTTAAAAAACCAATGTCGCGCAAAGAAGTTAGGCAGTATTGGCTGGTCAAATCCTTATAAGTAAAGCTTAAGAGCTAAGTAATCAAATTTTTCTTAATGGACTTTCTTACTTGTGTTTAATTTTATAGATAAATAACAGATTTATAATCAAAAGCCATTGATTTAACTCTATAGAAAAGCCACATCAATAAATATATTTGGCGTAGAGCCGAAATTCCATTATGATTCGAGTGTTGAAAATATGAGTGTTTTTCACGCTAGAACAGTTAAGACATATCGTAAAAAGGGAGAGTCAGCTTTGTGAAAAAAGGTATTAATTATCCAGTGATATTGTTTGGGGGTGAAAGTTTAGAACGGCTAGTTTCTGTCGCTACAGCCCAACATTTAGTAGAAATTTTTCCAGAAGCTGAGATTTGGTTCTGGTCTGTTGGTGATAATTTTCATAAAGTAGAAAGACAAGAGCTTCTGGGACATGAGAAGCCATTTCAAGCTCCCTTCATTCCCAGCACAGAAAATTTTGCTGATTCCGTTGATGATGCTTTAGACATAGCAGCACAGGAACATAAATTACTTTTGCTAGCACTACATGGTGGTACTGCTGAGAATGGAACTTTTGCAGCGCAATGTGAAAAAAGACAAATTCTCTTTACTGGTTCGGGATCTCGGTCTAGCCAGTTAGCCTTTAATAAGGCTGCCGCTAAAGAGATTGCAGAAAGTGTGGGTGTATCGGTTGCCTCATCGGTCATTGCTTCCCCTAGCAAACCAGTCATCATAGAAGAACTTTTAGAATGGCTGTCTCAATACGGTAAATTGGTGGCAAAACCGTTATCAGATGGCTCAAGCTATGGTCTAATGTTTATTGAAACAGAAATCGATTTAGAAAATCTTGCTACTGCTTCAGAACAACGCGAATATATTGTCGAGCCTTTTGTGTCAGGTGTCGAAACTACAGTTGCCGTAATCCAACATAACCAAGATGCTATTGCACTCCCTCCAGTTGAAATCAGACCACGTAGTAATCGAGTATTCGATTATGCGGGAAAATATCTTAATGATGGGGTAGAAGAAATATGCCCATCAACATTCCCAGAAAGTGCCGTAGTAGCTCTAAAGGAAGCAGCTCTAAGTGTACACAAAGCAATAGGAGCTTATGGATATTCACGTAGTGACTTCATACTTACATCAACTGTCCCTATATTTTTGGAGATTAACACTCTCCCTGGATTAACTAAAACCTCACTCCTACCTATAGCTTTACGTGTTTCAAATATAAGCATATCTGACTTTCTTACTACACAAATTAGACTTGCCGAAGACCGTTATATAAATATCCTTAGTAATACAGTAAACCACATTTAAATTGACGTGTGAGTATTGTTATCTGTAGTGGTTACACTGCATTAATACTGTACAGTACTGTATTGCCACAATAATTAAACGCTTAAAAGGGCTATTTTAGGATAAATTTATCTTTGTATGCCTATTTGTTGTGTTTGAGATTTAGCTAATATTTTATCAATTTGAGTATTAACATCCTCAAAAGTTTGCAATATCTGGGGAGTTACTTTATTCGTCTGCACCCTCCCAGATTGCAAGTTTAAAATTACCTCCCCATTTTTCTGCGAAATAGTTAAATTCCTCTGCTGGGTATTGAAAGCCAAGTCATAAATCTTTCCTTGAACTTGAGTCCCATTTTCATCAGACTTCCCCCAGACCATGCCAATCCTTTGAGCAATTTGAGTCAGCCGACTGATGCCTTCAAGCTCAAATGTATCTTGATTCATTACTGTCAACACTTGGGCTGATAATTGCTCACCAGCTTTAAACTGATTGGCCACTTCTACAATGCGTTTTTTGTAATTTTCCGGCTTCCCTAACTTATCTGCGGCATTATACCAATTTCTCAAGTCATCAATAGTAACTGTCGGGGGCTTCTCTACACCTATAAGTTCGGTTTTTGTACTATTAGTAATATCTGGTGTAGAAGGATTAGTGGAGAGTGATGGAGTTATAGATTGGTTAGGTGGGGATTGCGCTGTTTGTTCTGGTGCTTTCAAAAACTGCGGTCGTGTGGCGAGGGAATTAACTCTTTGTTGATAGTTACTATCCGATTCAATCACAGCCCCAAATTTCTTGGTCATGCTCGACAAAGTTTTGTCAGGGATGGAGCTATCAACCAAGCTAAATACAGCTAGACCTTTTTTAGTTTCCCTGATGACATCTTCTATTGGTACTTGCTGCCATTCAACTTTTTGAGCAGTTAACCATTTTGTCACAGTCTCAGCTTTCTGGTTGTCAACAGCCAAGCCCATGACTCCAAGTTTTTT
>NZ_JACJQM010000106.1:0-15937 GCF_014696655.1 Nostoc sp. FACHB-888
CCTGAACAATTTTTGTGCGAAAGCTAGATTTAGCAAGCTATTCCAAATAAATTTTGTACAACTTATTTTTACATGATGCCTAACCCTTTTAAGGTGACTTCTAAAATCTGTTTTTTCTCTCTGCTCTCTTTGTGTCTCTGCGGTTTAAAAGTAATTTATTTAACCTTATTAGGCGTAGAGAACACAGAGTAAAGAGATTAAATATGCAGCCTTGATGTGGAACAGCTTATACCAATTTGAAAAAAGAATGCGACAAATAGAGCATCTGTAGAGAGGCGATTCATCGCGTCTTTACCAAGGATGTGTTGCAATCATTAATTGAATTGGTATTAGTTTGTGTTGGCTCTAACGTTCTAGAGTGTTTGTAATCTGGAGTACAGAACCTACTATCACTTATGAGTATCAACTTTGGACGCGAAATTTGTGGTGTTCTCGATTTGGCCGCAGGGCGAGAATGGTTGGTAACTAATGGCATCGGTGGTTATGCTTCAGGGACAGTATCAGGTATACTTACACGTCGCTATCACGGATTACTCGTGGCAGCATTGAAGCCACCACTGATGAGAACTCTGTTACTAGCTAAGTTAGATGAAACAGTTTTGTATGACGGAGGCAATTATCCCCTTGGAGCCAGCCGTTGGGCTGGTGGAGCCGTTAATCCAGATGGCTATCAGCACATTGAATCCTTCGAGTTAGAAGGCACAATACCAACATGGCGATTTGCTTGTGCGGATGCTTTATTGGAAAAACGTATATGGATGCAACCCGGCAGCAATACCACATATCTTCAATATTACCTGCGTCGTGCCACTCAACCACTGATGCTAAAGCTGAAAGCACTGGTAAATTATCGGAATTATCACGGTAGCACACATGCACGAGGCTGGCAGATGAACGTTGATGCTATTGAACATGGTGTCCGTGTTACTGCTTTTGGGGAAGCTGTGCCATTGTATCTATTAAGCGATCGCGGTCAGGCTTCACCTGCCCACGAGTGGTACTATGAATTTGACTTAGCCAGAGAACGCGATCGCGGACTCGACGATCGCGAAGATCATCTACATGCAGCCACCTTTGACGCTACCCTCCAGCCCGGTGAATCACTCACTTTTGTTGCCAGCACCGAGGTCCATCCAAAGTTAGATGGCCAAGTAGCCTTAAAGTTACCTCGCTCCCTTGAGCAAAAGCTGCTGGGATTCTGGAAACAAAGCCGTGTACATGCCAAAGCAGATCCAGACTGGGTGTCTCAGCTAGTCCTCGCTGCCGACCAATTCATTGTCAGTCGCCCATTGCCTGATGAACCCAACGGCAAAACAATCATTGCTGGTTATCATTGGTTCGGTGACTGGGGGCGAGATACAATGATTAGTTTACCTGGTTTAACAATCTCGGTCGGTCGTCCAGAGCTTGCACGCCCTATTTTACGTACTTTTGCCCGCTACGTAGACCAAGGTATGTTACCTAACCGCTTTCCCGATGTCGGTGAAGCACCAGAATATAATACAGTAGATGCAACCCTCTGGTACTTTGAAGCGATTCGCGCTTACTATGCGGCAACAAAAGACGACGACTTGTTAAGTGAACTCTTTCCTGTGCTAGCAGACATTGTTGATTGGCATCGTCAAGGAACGCGTTACAACATTCACCTAGACCCGAATGATGGTCTACTTTATGCAGGTGAGACAGGTGTGCAACTCACCTGGATGGACGCCAAAATTGGTGATTGGGTGGTTACGCCACGCATTGGCAAACCCATAGAAGTTAATGCCCTGTGGTGTAATGCTTTGGGAACTATGGCAAACTTTGCACGAAAGCTGGGTAAGCCCTACCAAGAATACAAGCAGATGCAAGAGCTTGCAAATACAGGATTTCAGCGCTTCTGGAACGATGCAGTTGGTTACTGCTACGATGTTCTAGATGGGCCTGAGGGACATGATGAATCGTTGCGACCAAACCAGATATTCGCTGTGTCATTACCAGAAAGCCCCCTGACTCCAGTTCAGCAACGGGGTGTGGTGGAATCTTGTGCGCGATCGCTTCTCACCTCCCACGGTTTACGCAGTCTTGACCCCAACCATCCGCAATATCAAGGTCACTACGGTGGAGATCAGTTTCAGCGAGATAGTGTTTATCATCAAGGAACGGTTTGGGGCTGGCTGATTGGGCCATTTGTTTTAGCCCACCTACGTGTTTTCAACGATCCAGTACAAGCTCGGAGTCTACTTGAGCCAATGGCTAATCATCTATGCGCTCACGGCGTAGGTAGTCTCAGTGAGATTTTTGATGGTAATGAGCCACTCACCCCACGAGGTTGTATTGCTCAAGCCTGGACGGTAGCAGAAGTGCTTCGCGCCTGGATAGCAACAGAACCTACCGCAGAGAATTCTGAATTTTAAGTTTTGCATTCATCCAAAATCAGCATAAAGAGTATTGTTTGAGCCACTTAAAACAACCTTGTGCTAAAGATTTTTAATCCAAAATCCTAAATCGCTATGACCCAAGAAGAAGCAAGATTAGCAGCAGACCGCGATCGCACAGCCTACTGGAAACGATGGGGTTCCTACCTGAGCGAGCGCCAGTGGGGAACGGTGCGGGAAGACTATAGCCCTGATAATACCGCCTGGGATTTCTTTCCTCACGACCATGCCCGCTCCCGCGCCTATCGCTGGGGAGAAGATGGAATTGGGGGAATTTCTGATAATCATCAGCGACTATGTTTTGCGATCGCTCTCTGGAATGGTGAAGATGCAATCCTCAAAGAGAGACTTTTCGGCCTCACAGGGAATGAGGGAAATCACGGGGAAGATGTTAAAGAATACTACTTCTACCTGGATAACACCCCGACTCATTCCTACATGAAATATCTTTATAAATATCCCCAAGCTGCTTTTCCATACAGTCAGCTAGTAGAAGAAAATCACCGCAGAGATCGCCAAAGACCAGAGTTTGAATTAATCGACACAGGTATATTTGACCAAGACCACTATTTTGATGTATTCGTTGAGTATGCTAAGGCTTCACCCGACGACATCTTAATTGAAATCAGTGTGATTAACCGAGGCCCAGAAGCAAAAACGCTGCATTTGTTACCAACGCTTTGGTTCCGTAACACCTGGTCTTGGACTGGTAATCAAGAAGAAAAGCCGTGGTTAAAAATTAGCCAATCTAACTCTGACCTCAGCACCATCGAAGCTTATCACCCTTCTTTAGCAACTCGATGGCTGTATTGTAATGAAACTCCAGAACTACTTTTTACAGAAAATGAAACTAATAATCAAAGATTATTTGGGGTCAGCAATGCTTCACAATACGTTAAAGATGGCATAAATAATTATGTAGTGAATGAGCAAAAAACGGCTGTCAACCCCAATCAGATTGGTACTAAGTTTGCTGCTCGTTACGAATTACACGTCGGTGCAGGCGAAACCAAGACAGTACGATTGCGGTTAAGTGACGTGCAAAATTTAACTGCACCATTCGGGACTGAATTTGATACAGTTTGGCAACAGCGCCAGTACGAGGCGGATGAATTTTATCAGCGAATATGTCCGTTGCCGATGTTAGAAGACAGGCGTAATGTGCAGCGACAAGCATTTGCTGGCATGTTGTGGAGCAAACAATTTTACTACTATGTAGCCGACCAATGGCTAAAAGGCGATCCGACTGGCCCTCGACCGCCAGCATCACGGCTCAATGGCAGAAACCATGAATGGTTTCATTTATTTAACGACGATGTAATCTCCATGCCCGATAAATGGGAATACCCTTGGTTTGCGGCTTGGGATTTAGCTTTTCATGTAATTCCGCTCGCCATGATTGACCCGGATTTTGCCAAGCTGCAACTGAGCCGCTTGACACGGGAGTGGTATATGCATCCTAACGGTCAACTACCTGCTTATGAATGGGCTTTTGGTGATGTGAATCCGCCGGTTCATGCTTGGGCAGCATGGCAAGTTTATCAGATTGAGCAAAAAATCTATGGTCGTGCGGATAAAAAATTTCTGGAGAGTGTCTTTCAAAAATTACTGCTGAACTTTACTTGGTGGGTTAACCGGAAAGATTTCGAGGGCAAAAATATCTTTCAGGGTGGCTTTTTAGGTATGGATAATATTGGTGTCTTCGATCGCAGTGTTCAACTACCAACTGGTGGATATTTGCAACAAGCAGATGGCACAAGTTGGATGGCGATGTATTCTCTGAATATGCTGACGATCGCCCTAGAGTTAGCCAAAGAAAATTCTACCTACGAAGACATTGCCAGCAAGTTTTTTGAGCATTTTTTATACATTGCTGATGCCATGAACGGCGTTGGTGAAGCTGAAATCGCGCTATGGGATGAAACTGATGGCTTTTACTACGATGCTCTACATTTACCTGATAGTCATCAATTCCCAATGAAAGTGCGATCGCTAGTAGGGCTAATCCCATTATGTGCGGTGAGCATTTTAGAACCAGAGACCTTAGAGCAGCTCCCAGGTTTTAAAGAGCGGACGCAATGGTTTCTGAAAAATCGCCCTGATCTGACCCGAAATATTGCTTGTATGCAGAAACAAGGAATTGGTGAGCGTCGGTTGCTAGCGATTGCCTATCCAGATAAACTCCGTCGCATCTTAGAAAAAATGTTAGATGCAACAGAATTTTTCGGACCTTATGGTATTCGCTCTGTTTCTAAAGTTCATGCGTCTCATCCTTATGCTTTAACCGTAGATGGTCGAGAGTATCGAGTAGATTACGAACCTGCTGAATCTAGCACAGGAATGTTTGGCGGTAATTCCAACTGGCGCGGGCCAATTTGGTTTCCAATTAATTATCTACTGCTAGAATCCCTACAAAAATTCTATCGCTACTTCGGCGACGATTTCAAAGTTGAGTGTCCCACCGGTTCAGGTCAAATGATGACGCTTAAGGAAGTATCAATTGAATTAGCTCAAAGACTGATCCAAATTTTTCTGGCAGATGGTTCTGGTAGACGACCTTTTTATGGTGGAACAGAGAAATTCCAAACTGACCAGAATTGGCGCGACCTGATTCTGTTCAATGAATACTTTCATGGAGATAATGGCGCTGGTATTGGTGCTAGCCATCAAACTGGTTGGACAGGTTTAATCGCCAAATTAATCCAGCAATGTGCAGAACAAGTGTTATCAGATTAATTTGATAGTTTTGGGAAATCACTAATTTTTAAAATGCGTGATTTTTCCCAATTCATCAAAAGTATATACAAAAAAAATATTTTTTACAGTTTAATTCATTACACAATATTTTTTAAAAAATATGCAACTCATCCATATGTCTAAACTCATCAAAGGAGCGCTTTACTCCGCCTCGGTAATATTAGCATTCAGCATCGGCTCACGTTCTTACGCAGGCACTTTTATCGTCTCCGGTGATGCTAATATCGTGAATCCGTTGGTGGCTTCATCTAATCAACCGATAAATCCAGGAAATGTACAATTTTTTACTAATATCTTGGAAGGTGGAATCAATGTTATTGTACAAAGTACTAGTAGCGGGGATGATACTGCTGTAGAAGCTATTGAATCTGAAATTAATAGCTTCTACAACAGTCTTACTGGTGTAACATCTACAATTGTTAGCGATCTAATTACTCCCGCTGTACTTTCTAGTGCCGATTTATTTATCAGTCCTTTGCCAGATGATTCCTTCACTGATGCCGAGATTGCCTCTCTAGGAGATTTCTTGAAAAACAACGGGTCTATTTTCTTGCTAGGAGATAATAATAATTTTCAACAGGAAAACGCACGGATTAACGCAGCCCTGACGAGTTTAGGTAGCAGCATAAACATCCTCGACGCCGATATTTTTGATTCGGGCTTTAATACTGCCACAGGCTCACGGATTGCATCTAATCCATTGACTGCTGGTGTCAACGCCTTTACCTATGCAGCTGCATCTGAAGTAGCCGGCGGTACAAGCTTATTCTTGGGTCTGACTAGACAAACTTTCTTAAGTGTTGAGAATACTACTCAAGTTCCTGAGCCGAGTGCTATTGGTGGTGTACTAGCAATAGGTAGCATAGGCTGGTTGATGAAGCGTAAGCTTAAAACTTCTAAAAAAGCTTAAGCTAAACCACATCCAATACGGTTCAGTTAAGCCCAAAAAATAAAAATGTGTAGTTGCAGGATTTGTTGGGTTTCGTTCCTCAACCCAACCTACAAATATTCTTAACCGAATCGTATTAGTACAATCCAAAAAGGGAGCAACGCGAAAAAATGGTATTAATAAACAGCAAGTAAAGATTAATGATTAATTAAATCCGGTGATGGATTATTAATTTACCAAAGCAGATAAAACTTGATTATAACTTGTAAAAACTTCTCATTTACCTTCTACATTGTATATAAAGCCTGGATGCGTTAGCCTGAGCTAACGCGTCCTAAAATTTAAATATTGTAAATAGTTAAAAATGTTATTAATTATTTATTATCAAAATAATACAAACCTCATCCAAAAGTTAAACCCTTGTAACTATATTAATCATTCATTAAAATTAATTTGTATAAACTACTTAACAGGCAATTAAATTACCGAAATGAGTAGATTTAAATTTTTCACTCCAGTTAAATGTATAAGGACAGAGAGAAAGAATGACTTTAACTACAGATAGATATCAGATTGAACTAGAAATACCTGATTACCAATTAGAATCGGGATGTTCACACCCTTTCGGTGCGATACCAGACAAAGATGGAGTAAACTTTTCCATCTTTTCAGAACATGCTACCTCTGTCGAACTCTTGCTGTTTGATCGTGATGATGCTCCGCAGCCAAGACAAATTATTCAGTTAAACCCAAAATTCAATAAAACCTTCCACTTTTGGCATGTCTATGTCAGAGGGTTAAAACCGGGCGCTCACTACGCTTATCGAGTTAATGGGAATCCTGATTTACACGGAGCAGGACACCGCTTTAATAAAAATAAGGTACTGCTTGACCCTTATGCTAGAGGAAACACCAACACTCTTTGGCAGCGCAACGATGCTTTAGGGTCAAAAGACAACCTGACTACATCTATGCGTAGTGTAGTTATTGATACATCTAATTATGACTGGGAAGGCGATCGCCCGCTTAACCGCCCAATGAGCGACACCGTAATTTATGAGGTACACGTTGGGGGATTTACCAAGTCGCCTTCTTCAGGCTGCAAACACCCAGGCACTTTTTCTGCAATTATCGAGAAAATTCCTTACCTGAAAGAGTTAGGAATCACAGCTGTTGAACTGCTGCCAATATTTGACTTTGACGAAAAGAACCTTCTCCGAGAAGTCAACGGTAAAGAACTAAAAGACTACTGGGGATACAACCCCCACAGTTACTTTGCTCCTGAAGCTTCATATTGTGCTTTCCCTGATGTCGGAAATCATATCAGAGAGTTTCGAGATTTGGTCAAGGCTTTACACAAAGAAGGAATTGAAGTCATTCTAGATGTAGTCTTTAACCACACCGACGAAGGCAACCATGAAGGCCCAACCATCAGCTTTAAAGGTCTTTTTAATGATATTTTTTATCACCTAGTGCCTTGGGATAAGCAGTACTACATGGACTACTCCGGGTGTGGCAATACCGTCAATTGCAACCATCCCATAGTAGAAAAGTTAATTGTAGATTGCCTGGAATTTTGGGTGAAAGAGATGCATGTTGATGGTTTCCGCTTTGATGAAGCCTCCATCTTATCTCGCAGCCAAGACGGGGTACCAATGAGCCATCCGCCGGTGATTTGGCACATTGAAACATCCGAAACACTAGCTGATACCAAAATCATTGCTGAGGCTTGGGATGCTGGTGGGCTTTATCAAATTGGCGATTTCCCTGGATATCGTTGGGCAGAGTGGAACGGACGTTTTCGAGATGACATCCGGCGCTTTGTCAAAGGAGATGCAGGAATGGTTGGGGCAGTTGCTTGGCGCATTGCTGGAAGTTCTGACCTTTACCAATCGAGCAGACATTTACCAATTAACAGCATCAACTTCATTAGCTGTCATGATGGATTTACCCTCAATGATTTAGTTTCATACAACCACAAGCACAATGACGCGAATGGTGAAAACAATCGGGATGGCATCAATGACAATTTAAGTTGGAATTGTGGGGTTGAAGGAGAAACTGACAATCCCCAAATTGATGCATTACGTCGGCGACAGATTAAGAATTTTGCAGCCATTCTCATGCTCTCTCAAGGTGTGCCAATGGTTGTGGCTGGTGATGAAGTCAGACGTACTCAAAAGGGTAACAACAACGCTTACTGCCAAGATAACGAAATTAGTTGGTTAGATTGGAATCTTGCAGAGAAGAATGCTGATATTTTCAGGTTCTTCAAACTAATGATTAATTTCCGCAAGTGCTACTGCCATTCTGCTTTACGCCGTAGTAATTTTTTCACTGGTGAAGTTAACGAGCGTGGTTTAGCAGACATTGCTTGGCATGGCTGCAAGTTATTCAAACCAGGTTGGCACGACTCTCATGCGAGAGTTATTGCATTTACTCTTGGCGGCTTTGAAGGAGAAGCAGATATTCATATCATGCTCAACATGTACTGGGAGGATCTAGAGTTTGAAATTCCTTCTATTAAAGATAGAAAATGGTACAGAGTCGTAGATACTGCTCTTCCTTCTCCGATAGATATTGCAGAGCCAGGGGAAGAAACTGTAGTTTCAGATAATGTCTATTCCGTTAAAGAGCGTAGCGTTGTTGTTCTAATTTCTAAATAGTTATCAGTTAATTAATTTTCAATTTGGAGTTAATTCAATGAGTAATGTAGGCTTTTCGTTTTCGGATTTGATTGCTGGGTATGTTACTGCTTTTGATTCAAGTAAGGGAGATTCTGGTACTTTTGATCTCAAAACGTCAGATGGCAGGAAATTTGAAGTAGCATTGACCTCAATGACCTATGCTGAACTAGTACGCAATTTAGATGAGCCTTTCTTTGATTGCACTAGCCAAATAAGTTCAATGCTCGTGCCAAATTGCTATCTTTTCGTGTATGGCATTTTTTATCCTGAAGCAGGTGATCATAAGTTTGAAGCTAAACACATAGTTTTTCTGGGTAGAACAGAAAACGAGTATCTTTTTGAAAAATCAGATTGGTGGGTCAAGCAGATACGAAGCCTTGGCGATTTTTACCTCAAAGCCCAGTTTGAAGATGGCGAAATTGATTATCGAAAATATCGCACTGGTCTCGGTTTAGTTGGTTCCAAAGAAGATAGTACTCGTCAGGAAACTGACACCATTTCTCGTTTAGTTTATGGTTTTGCCACAGCCTACATGATGACTGGAGACGATCGCTATCTTGAAGCTGCGGAAAAAGGTACTGAATACCTCCGCCAACACATGCGTTTTCTCGATGAAGGTGAAGGAATTTGCTATTGGTATCATGGTGTTGATGTCAAACCAGGTGGCAGCGAGCAGAAAATATTCTCCTCAGAATTTGGGGATGATTATGATGCTATTCCAGCTTATGAGCAAATTTATGCGCTGGCTGGTCCCACCCAAACCTATCGGATAACAGGCGATCCACGGATCATCAAAGATATCGAGTTGACGATTAATCTGTTTAACAAGTATTTCTTGGACAAGACAGAGAAAGGAGGATTTTTCTCCCACATCGATCCGATTACTCTCAGTCCCCACTCTCAGACTCTAGGCCACAATCGCGCCAAGAAGAACTGGAACTCTGTAGGCGATCATGCTCCAGCTTATTTGATCAATCTTTGGCTAGCGACTGGCAAAGAAGAATACGCAAACTTCCTGGAGTACACCTTCGACACCATTGAGAAGCGGTTCCCAGATTATGACCATAGCCCATTTGTTCAAGAACGTTTTTATGAGGACTGGACTCACGATACAACTTGGGGATGGCAGCAGAATCGAGCAGTTGTGGGTCATAACCTGAAAATTGCTTGGAACTTAATGCGGATGAACCACCTGAAACCAAAAGAAAACTATGTGACTTTGGCAGAAAAGATTGCAGAAATCATGCCAGCAGTCGGTAGCGACCAACAGCGTGGGGGGTGGTACGATGTAGTCGAACGCACCTTAAAACCAGGGCAAGAGGTACACCGCTTTGTCTGGCATAACCGGAAAGCTTGGTGGCAACAAGAACAAGCTATATTAGCTTACCTGATCTTGAATGGCTCACTTGATAAACCTGAGTATCAACGCCAAGCCCGTGAAGCGGCAGCTTTCTATAATGCTTGGTTCCTCGATTACGTGGCTGGGGGTATCTACTTTAATGTTCTGTCAAATGGGATTCCCTACTTGCTAGGAACGGAACGAGGCAAGGGGAGCCACTCAATGAGCGGTTATCACTCGTTTGAATTGGCCTACTTAGCTTGCGTTTATACGAATCTGCTGATTACTAAACAGCCAATGGATTTGTACTTTAAACCAAAACCAGGTGGCTTTAAGGACAACATTCTGCGAGTTGCACCAGATATCTTACCACCAGGCAGTGTGCGGATTGGCGATGTATGGATCAATGGGCAAAGATATGTCGATTTTGATGCTGCAAACCTAACAGTCAAACTGCCAGTTACTCAAGACGATCTGAAAGTTAGAGTCAGACTTCTTCCGACTCAAGTATCTTTCGACGCAACCCTGTTAGAAGTCAGTAATGGTATTGCCAAAATCTCCTTAACTGGGTTATTGGATGCTAATGGTGTGGTACATTTTCAGGAAGCGATCACTAAAGCTACAGCACAGCCAATCACTCGTCTGGTCTTACTACTACAAGACCTGGAATGTATTACTGCTGCTGGTCTACGGTCTCTGATTTTCGCTAAACAAAAACTGGGTTCTGATGTTGACCTCTACATGGTCGGCGCACCAGAGAACGTGAAACAATTCCTGATGATGAGTGCATTTTGCGACAGTGTAACCGTTTTGGATGAGTATGAAACTGTTCAGCTGGCAAGTGTGTAAAGTTGCGTTAAAAGACATTTTAGTAGTCCTAATTAGATAAAAGATACATAGTTCCAACAAGGAAACGGCGGTTTATCCAAAGCTATTAGGACTACGCTCAATACAGTTCGGTTAGGGAAAGTTATTTGTTAAAAGGAGTAAAGGGAGCAGGGAGAGCGGGGGGTGCTGGGAAAGAAAAACTTCCCCAGCACACTTAGTCTAACTTAGTCGATTTTTGTGATATTGTATACTAAATACCAGTTTTTATGGCTAGTTAAATAATTACAAACATCATTCCTAGAAAGGAGCAATTTTGGTTAATCCTGTACTACTTACTGTTGACGATGACCCCGGAGTTCTACGAGTAATAGAGCGAGATCTCCGACATGAGTATGGCAATCGCTTTCGGGTACTACGAGCCGACTCAGGTGCAAATGCTTTGAGAGTATTGCAACAGGTAAAATTACGTAACGAGACAGTTGCCCTTTGTGTGGTAGACCAGCGGATGCCACAAATGTCGGGCGTGCAGTTCCTTGAACAGGCTATGGAAATTTTCCCGTCTGCAAAACGAGTTTTGCTAACAGCTTATGCGGACACCGATGCTGCTATCTCTGCGATAAATACAGCAAAGATTGATTACTATCTTATGAAACCGTGGGAGCCGCCACAAGATCTTCTGTACCCAGTTCTTAGCGATTTATTAGACGATTGGGTTTCGTCATACCGACCACCCTTTGAAGGTATTCGCGTTATTGGCTCCCGTTGGTCGCCCAAGAGTCATCACATTAAGGACTTCTTGTCCCGCAATTATATGCCTTATCAGTGGTTGGACATTGAGGCAGAGGAAGAAGCGCGTCAGTGGGTTAGTTATGCTCAATGTAATACCACGCATTTGCCACTAGTAATATGCCCTGACGGTTCGTATCTCATACAGCCAACGCACGCCGAAATTGCTGAAAAAATCGGGTTGAAGATGCAGGCCAAAATGCCCTTTTACGACTTGGTGATCGTGGGGGCTGGCCCATCTGGTTTAGCAGCAGCAGTCTATGGAGCGTCTGAAGGCCTACGCACAGTATTGATTGAAAAAGAGGCTCCAGGGGGGCAAGCAGGGACGAGTTCCCGTATCGAGAACTATTTAGGCTTTCCCCAAGGAATTGCTGGATCGGAATTAGCTCGCCGCGCCGTTACTCAAGCTAAACGATTCGGGGTAGAGATTCTCTCGCCTCAAGAGGTAATTGACATTCGCTTGCAAGATTCTTGTCGCATCATCAAGCTGAAAGACGGGACAGAATTAAGCTGTTACGCATTGCTAATTGCCACAGGTGTCTCATATCGCAAGCTTGATGTGCCCGGCATTGAGAATGTGACTGGGGCCGGTGTATACTACGGTGCGGCAATGACGGAAGCACTTTCCTGCCAAAATGAAGATGTTTATGTAGTTGGCGGAGCTAACTCAGCCGGGCAGGCTGCGGTGTACATTTCTAAGTATGCTCGCCATGTGACTATGTTGGTACGCGGCAACTCACTGGCTACAAGTATGTCAAAGTACTTGATAGACCAAATCTTAGCAACAGACAATATCACAGTACAGTTTCAGTCCCACATCGTCGAGGCTCATGGCCAGAATAACTTAGAAGCAATTACGATCGCTAACACTAAAACCCACGAACAGGAAACCATTCCCACAAAGCTGCTGTTCATTTTAATTGGCGCAAAGCCACACACTGATTGGCTGTCTGGGATTGTGGAGAGAGACGAACAAGGGTTTATCTTAACCGGGCCAAGCTTGATAGCCAATAAACGATGTTCAAAGGCATGGAAACTGGATCGCCAACCCTTCCTGCTTGAATCCAGTGTACCAGGCATATTTGTGGCTGGAGATGTGCGTAACGGCTCTGTGAAGCGAGTTGCTTCTGGCGTTGGAGAGGGTGCGATCGCTATTCAGTTCATCCATCAATATCTAAGTAAGGTGTAATTATGTTAGATGCTTTGCGTCAAGTGTCACTTTTTGCACAATTGACAAATGAGCAATTGCAATGGTTATCTGAACACAGCTGCGAACTATGTCTGGTTTCGGGAGAATACATAGCCATTGAGGGAGAACCACTAGACTATTTCTATGTGCTGATAGAAGGCGAAATTGAGTTTACCAAAAAGGTCGGCAATGCAGAAAAACACGTAATGAGTTTTGGTGCTGGAACATATACAGGTCATGAGTTGATTCTATTAGATGCTCCTCACCATCTCGTCAACGTGCGTGCCGTGAAACCGAGCTATATGTTGAAATGGGACACAAATACTTTCTGGGAAATGCTGACAACCTGTCCGTCGATTACGCGTGACCTTTTAATCATGACGGCGCAACGGGTGCAAATGTTGGAATCTATGTCACAACACCACCAAAAGCTAATTGCACTCGGCACTTTAGCAGCTGGTCTAGCCCACGAGTTGAACAACCCAGCAACAGCCGTCGTCCGAGGTGGGAAGCACTTGCACAAAATCTTTCAACAATTGCCATACCTTGGACTCAAACTCAATCACCAGCAAATGACAAAAGAACAACTGTTGTTTCTTGACAACTTGCTGCACTCAGTAATTGTACGTGCCGAAACCCCCTGTGACTTAGAAGATTTACTAGCGCAGAGCGATCACGAGCAAGAGGTGACAGCCTGGCTGGATTTACACAACGTACCTGATGGCTGGAAAATTGTTTCTTCCTTAGTCCGGGGAGGACTGGATACTCAATGCCTGGATACCATTGTGGAGCATTTACCCCCAGAATCACTCACTGAAGTTCTAGCTTGGCTCGACGCCACACTCACAGGAATTGAGCTGTTGGACGAAATTGACCAAAGTTCGGGGCGCATTTCCGAACTGGTCAAAGCTATTAAAGAGTACTCCTATATGGATCAGGCTCCGATGCAGGAGGTGGATATACACCAGGGAGTTGAAAGTACGCTGACTATTCTTGGTCATAAGCTCAAGAGCGGTATTAGTTTAACACGCGATTATGACCAAAGCCTACCGCTAATCTCAGTGTATGGTAGCGAACTCAACCAGGTATGGACGAACCTGATTGACAATGCGATTGATGCAATGAGTGGACAAGGACAAATCAGGATTCGCACAGCACAAGAAAATAAGTGTGTGCTAGTAGAAATTGCCAACAACGGTCCAGCCATTCCGCCAGAGATCCAAGAGCGGATATTCGAGCCGTTCTTTACCACTAAGGGGGTGGGTCAGGGAACAGGTTTAGGTCTAGTCATTAGCTACCGAATTGTTGAAAAGCATAAAGGCGAGATCCGCTTGTTCTCCGAACTAGGAAACACCCGTTTTCAGGTTATTCTGCCCATATCTTTGGCCGAAACAATATCTGAATGCCATCAATGCCAATTTATACCATCTGATAATACAACGATGCAATTTATACACAGTTGATTAAGGAGTGTGTGGCAATACTAGTCTGCCAACCCAAAAATGCGCTTTTTCAGATTGGTTAAAGGTTAAAGGGGAAAGGATAAAACACCTTTACCCCGCCAAGTTACGAAAGCGAACTAATACTTGTCGGGTTTTGGGGAAAAGGGGAAGGGGGAAAGAAAAACCTTTACCCCGAACCCAATTTCTATGCTTGAAAATGCACAAAGCGAACAGTATTGGAGTGTGTGGGATGAATAAAAGGTTGAAATTTCCTGAATTACGTATTAGTGAAGGTAAGGAAGAAGAACGGCACGCAACGTGGTTGGAACTCTTTTTTGATCTATTTTTCGTGGTTGCGATTTCAGAGCTTGCTCACAATCTCAATCGGGATGTCTCACTATCGGGCTTCCTTGGCTTTTTGCTGCTCTTTGTGCCGATTTGGTGGTCTTGGATTGGCGCTACGTTCTACGCCAATCTATTTGATACTGATGATTTGGGACACCGACTCCTGACCGCCTTACAAATGCTTGCAGTGGCGGCACTAGCAGTGAACGTACACGACGGGTTGGGTAAAAGTTCAGTTGGTTTCGCTCTTTCCTACGCTGTTGTTCGGGTGTTGCTCGTCCTCGAGTTCTTACGTGCTGGAAAGCATATAGTTACAGCACGACCACTAACGACCCGAATCGTGAGCGGTTCTGGACTAGGGGCATTGGTTTGGCTGGTGTCGGCATTTGTACCGATGCCACTGCGATTTGGGTTTTGGATCTTGGCGCTGACAGTAGAATTTGGAATAGTATTGACAGCAGGAAAGTCTGTGCATGTGGAACTGGCTCCCCACGCTTCACACTTGCCTGAGCGTTTTGGCTTATTTACCTTAATTGTGTTAGGCGAGACAGTCTTAGCGGTAGTTAATGGTGTCGCACAGCAGCAGTGGAATTTCTCACTAGCATATACTGCCGTGTTTGGCTTGAGTATTGCTTTTAGTTTGTGGTGGCTGTATTTTGACAACCTTGGTGGTTCAGCAATCCAGGCTGCTCGTGCCTGCCGCCACATAAGAGCTTATCAAACTTGGGTCTATATGCACTTACCCTTGGTGATTGGTATTGCCGCTACCGGAGTTGGGGTGGAGCACGCCCTAACAAGTGATACAGATATGGTACTGCCGTCTGCTGAACGCTGGCTTATTTGCGCTAGCTTGGGGCTGTGTTTCTTTACCCTTGGAATTATCTATCTTACTGGTGTGAGCACTGACACCAGACTACGCTGCAAAGTCCGGGCGGGGTATCGCTTTGTGGCAGCAGCTATTATTCTGATTCTCGCTGTAGCTGGCGCGGGTTTGTCAGCTATGGAGTTGATTGGGCTTATAGCTGTGGTTGGTGCTGTTCAAATTATCCTCGAGCTGCGTCAGGTTACTAGTTCTTTATAAATGATTCCAAGAGATACTGTCGTCGGTTAGCTGGATGCCTAATACTTTGAACCTATCCCACTAATAATATTTGTGCTACAAAGCTTAAGCTTATTGAGAACTGAAAACGAAAAATTAAGGTTTTCAAGCACATTTTACGAAAAGGAGTAGGGATTTTTAGAATAGTGGGATAGGTTC